>CAILUB010000190.1 GCA_903837305.1 uncultured Cytophagaceae bacterium | reverse complement strand
TTTTTCATCTCTAAAATCAACCATTAAAAAAAGGTATCCTTTGTCTGAATAATTAGAACTAGCATAAGACTGCGTTAAGTTGACCCCATAAACCTGTGAGTACTTTGGATGTTGCATGATATTAATTTTTTCAAAATCAACATCAATAAAGGCGTTTGTTGTAAACACCTTTTGCAGTGTTTCTAGATATTGTTGTTTTGTCTTGACTGTAAGTTCAACCTTTTTTTCATCCAGTCTTCCAAAATCTGACAATTGAGTTTGTTTCACTGTTTTGCCCACAATTATCAAAGCATTGTCACTAAAAATGTTATTAATAAAATCATAATCCTTTCTGTTGTAAGCTGTTTTGAAGTTTTCAATCACATCCAAGATTATTTGTCTTCTTGCAAACTCTATTGGATTTTTTTCATCTCCTTTCACAGCATTGTAATCCTGTAATTCAATACCAAAGTACAATTCTTCAATAAGGCCAGAAGAATTAAAATTGACAACTGCATTTTTTGGTCGAGGGGTACCATCTTTCCCTTTTACCGTTAAATTGATGTTCCTTACCTGGTACCCTTTTCCAAACGTACTTTCCTCTGTTGTCTGAAGTAAATACTCATTAATTGTCGTTTCCGGGCAATAAAAACTTGCATTTTCCCAGATTTTTAAAATCCTTACAGCCCCTTCTGGAGTTATTTTTTGATTTTTTAGATTGGGCACTCTCGAGGCCTTAAATGCTAAATCAAACTCCAATAGAAGATTACTTAGTGATTGCTCCATTTGCAATTCCTTGGGCCCTTTATCCGTATTTGAAAACAACACCTTAGTTTGCGATTGCCCAAATGAAATCACTGAATGAAAAAGAAATAGTTGAATAAGTAGTATTCTAGACATGGATGAAAAGATTATCGGGGTAAGTAAGTATTTAAAACGGCACTAAAGATTATTTCTAATGGTCAAAATAAATAATCATTTAAGTTGATTATCTTGATTCTTTATATTGATTTCAATAAGTTCTTTATTGTGTTTATAGGGGGAAAACAATTCTTCAAAGTTAGAATTTGGAATGAATGAATAAAATTCCCCATTCAATTTATTTCCTTCATTTATGTTTTTTACAATTAACATGTGGTGAAAATTTAGGAAAGGGTGTTCAAATAATACCAAAAGATAATCCCCTTGTAGAGCGCTCCATTTACTCCAGGACTCATAGTTAGGTAATGATTTCTGGATAGAATTCAAATTAACTAAAAACGCTTCCGGTTGATTTCCATATTTATGAAAGGCTATAGTAAATGCAAATGGAGAATTGCTTTCCTCTGGAAACATCAGGGAGTTGACGATGGATTCTGACATAAACTTTTCACTTAAAATCCGCTCGCCCTTTTGGTTTTCAAAAAATTGATTATAAAGGACACCATACTTTGTTTCAAGAGTTTTTGTAACCACAGTGTCGGTAGAAGGATGAAATGTACTGTCAAACTTTAAGTCGCTGTCAATTTCCAAAGCCAAATTGGTAGACCTCATTATTTCAATCAATTCATCCTGAAGAACTTTTTTGTCTTTTCCATAGAAAAGCGAATAGTCATTGGGATAAGAAATATAAAAGTTCTCCCCTTCCAAATCAGATATTTTCCATCTGATGGAGTCCTTTTTGATTTCTATAGAAAATTGGTTTTGATCCCAATTGCGCTTATCCTTTAGGCTTTCGGAAGAAATGGTCCTCCCATTCTTTTTTGCCTCGGTATTGGCAAGAAATCTATCGGACGATAAGGAAGGAATTAGATTTTCTAGGATTAGATTTTTTTCATTGCTTTGAGAATGACCCACCTGGAAAAACAAACAAAAACAAATG
>CAILUB010000189.1 GCA_903837305.1 uncultured Cytophagaceae bacterium | reverse complement strand
ATCTCCAACCCTTTAAGCTCAAGGTTTTTTGACATGTGACCGAAAGAATCTGCCATGAAATTCAAAACGCCACTATGATCATACCATCTGTAATTATAAAGTGATTTTCTAAATACCCAAATGTTCTTCAAAAAATTAGGGATTTCGTACCTTATTGAATCCAAAATTCTGTAAGGTATTCTCTGGCTTCTGTTTAATTTTTTAAGGCTTTTAAAAAAGCTATCAGCAAATTCAACTTTCATTATTTTACAATTTTAAAATTATTTTCTAGATATTCCCACGTGCTTATAATTGAGTAACAAACAGGATTTCCTTCTTCGTCATGTGCTCCGTGTCTAATCTCTCCAGCTTCATGAACGCAAATAAGTTTTCCATCCACCTCTTTATAAGATGGAGCTTTGCTCCAATCCCTTTCCCCAAATTCGTTTTCGTAGCAAAACCATTCAAACCAACTTAAACCATCTTTGCCGTAAAAATCCTCCACACATCTTGAGATTAGATCATAATATGGATCAACGAAATTTACTAGACTAACATTAAGTGAATTCAGATCATCTAGAACTTTAGATTGGTTTTTCAGGGTAAGACAAATAGCCGAAAATGTTTCTATTCTCATAATTTGTTATAGACCAAATCAAATTTAAATTTCACAAAAAACCCCAGAATTACCTGGGGTTCTATTAACATCACCTTTTCCCGTTTGGTTAGATTTTAGTTCCGCAGTTAGGACAGAACTTCCAATTTTGTTTTTTGTTCCTAGAACCACATCCTGTGCAGTACGACCTTATTTCAGAGGTTTCTGCTGGTTTTTGTGATCTTGGAAGTATTTGGACTTTTGTTGAGAAAGAAATCCAACTATTGAAGCTATCAAAAGATTCGCTAAAACTTTGATTTGATTTTTCTCCCTTTTCAACTCTTCCTGTTTCAATGGAGGCATCCGATGTCAAAGTTGATGTTGAAGAGCAATTGGTAAAGGATACACCATTACTAATAGAAGTAGTGGTTGAACCTGACACACAATTTGTAATTGTTCCGCCAAAACCATTTAACCAATAATTACCACCGGAACCTTGGTTCCCGTAATAAGTCCACGTTGAAGTGTTTCCCTGGAGTGTAAACGGATTTTTGTAGACTACTTCAGCATAAAATTCCACCTCAAGCAGACCGTTTTTCTCGATTGCCTGTTTTGCCTGTTTGCTGTTTTCCACCTCATAAGTGGAAAAACCCAGCTTCCTGTCTTCGTCGATGAAACGGTCCAAGAAATACCTTTGCCCTGGATTCAAGACAAGACCTCTCTGGGATTGGTAATTACCGTTGATTTTGAATTTAACCAAGTACTTGGTCTGAGTGGGATTAAAAAGTTCGATCTGGAACTCTTCTCCGTCTTTGAGGTAGACCTGGGAATTTCCGTTGCTACCGTAGACTTTTTGCCTGTTCTTTTGGATGGCGATCCATGCCTGGGGATTCTCTGAATCCACAGACAGATTTTGTGATGTTTTCATTTTGCTTTACCTTGTTTTATTTTTAAAATCCAATCGTAGCCAAAAACTACTCAAAAGCCGGTAAGGACTCTGGACATTAACGGGAAAAGGCTCCGCTGTTAATATGT
>CAILUB010000188.1 GCA_903837305.1 uncultured Cytophagaceae bacterium | reverse complement strand
GTCGATTCTGAGTAATTGCTGACCTTTGTCAACGGTGAAATTAAAATGCTCAAATAAATCATCTTCCTCTTCGGAATCAGGAGCATTCATTTCTGGATCGATGGACATAGCAAATTTCGAATTTAACGCGTTACACTTACCGTCTCCGATAGAAGAGATTTTTGATGACTGCTGGAATTCAAAAGGAATTCAGGTGTTTGTCAAAAGAGACGATCTCATCCATCCTATCATATCGGGAAATAAGTGGCGCAAATTAAAAAATTATCTTCAAACCTTCTCATTTAACACGCATTCTGGACTATTAAGTTTTGGTGGAGCTTTCTCTAATCACCTCTATGCCCTCGCCTTCGCTGGTCATTCGCTGGGAATTCCGACAGTTGGAATCATCCGCGGTGAAGAGTTAACTACAGGAAGTAATGTCTATTTAAGCCAAATGAATGATTGGGGAATGCAATTGCATTTTATCTCGAGAATGGACTATCGTTCTAAACCTATACCACCAGAATACGAAAAATACGCAGTCATTTCGGAGGGTGGATTTGGAGAGTTAGCCATCCTAGGGATGGAAGACCTAGTGAGTGAGTTACCTGTTTGTGATTTGATTTATACGGCTATAGGAACCGGAGCAACAGCTATTGGATTGGCAAAATACACGAAAAACTCAGTCGTGGGCGTCTTGACATTAAATAACAGAGCAGAAATTGAGGAGCACTCAATACCAATTAATTTAGAAATAGAAGATGCTTATGTATTTGGTAAGTATGCCAAACAAAACAATGAACTAGATCTGTTTTGTGCGGAATTTCATCAGCAACACGGTATTCCTATCGAACCGATCTACACCGGACGTATGTTCTACGCTTTAATTGAACACATAAAAAATGGCCACATAGCTCCGAATACGAAACTAGTGGCCATCCATACCGGAGGTGTAAAGTAATTACCCTACCGAACCTTCTAATGAAATAGCTAACAACTTTTGCGCTTCCACAGCAAATTCCATAGGTAATTGTTTCAATACTTCTTTAGCATATCCATTCACGATCAAAGCAACTGCAGTTTCAGTACTTAATCCGCGCTGATTACAATAGAAAATTTGATCTTCACCAATTTTTGAGGTAGTAGCCTCATGTTCCACAGAAGATGTATTGTTTTTAACTTCTAGATAAGGAAAGGTGTGAGCCCCACACTTATCGCCTAACAATAAAGAGTCACATTGAGAAAAGTTCTTAGATCCATCCGCTTTTCTAGCTACTTGAACTAGACCACGATAAGAATTCTGCGAGAATCCTGCCGAAATACCTTTAGACACGATACGTGACTTAGAATGCTTTCCTAAGTGAATCATTTTAGTACCTGTATCAGCTTGTTGGTAATTATTAGTTACCGCAACAGAGTAGAATTCACCAATCGAATAATCCCCTTTTAAGATAACTGATGGGTATTTCCAAGTCACCGCAGAACCAGTTTCTACCTGTGTCCAAGATAATTTAGAATGGGCTCCATCACAAATTCCACGTTTGGTTACGAAATTATAGATACCACCTTTTCCTTCTTTATCTCCTGGATACCAGTTTTGTACCGTTGAATACTTCACTTCAGCACCTGCATGTACGTAAATTTCTACTACCGCAGCGTGTAATTGATTCTCATCGCGCATAGGTGCTGTACAACCTTCTAGATACGAAACATACGATTCATCTTCTGCTACGATCAGGGTGCGCTCAAATTGACCAGTTCCTGATGCATTGATACGGAAATAGGTAGATAATTCCATTGGGCAACGAACGCCTTTAGGGATATAACAGAACGAACCATCTGAAAATACCGCGCTATTTAAAGCAGCGAAATAATTATCCTTAACTGGAACAACTGAGCCTAAATATTTCTTGATTAATTCTGGATGTTCTCTAACAGCTTCTGAAATAGAGCAAAAGATCACACCTTTCTCTGCTAAAGTTTCTTTAAAAGTAGTAGCTACAGAAACAGAGTCAATAACAGCATCCACAGCCACGTTTGACAGACGCTTTTGTTCATCTAATGAAATACCTAGTTTTTCAAAAGTTCTTCGCAATTCTGGATCAATCTCATCTAATGAATTCAATTGCTTCTTTTGAACCGGAGCCGAATAATACTTTAACTCATCGTATTTAGTAGGAGTATACAATAGATTAGCCCAATCTGGTTCAGCTAATGTTCTCCAGTATCGGTAAGCGGATAATCGCCATTCCAACATCCAATCCGGTTCATTCTTTTTCTCTGAAATAAAATGAATGATTGATTCACTTAAACCTATAGGAGCTTCGTCTGTCTCGAAATGAGACTCAAAACCGTATTTATAATCGGTTGAAGTTACTTCTTGTAAAATATCGTCTACTTTCTCTGCCATCATTTTGCATTTAGGACACAAAATTACAAAAGGATTTTGGAGAAAAATAGACTTAGTTTAGAATAAATCTAAACAACTAGAATAAAGGTGTATTTCTGATTAAGCTTTCTTCCAATGAAATAAAGGTTTCTGTCCGTTGGATCCCCGTAACGCGCTGAATCTTATCATGTAATACTTCACGTAGATGTTGCGTGTCGCGACAGATAATTTTGGCAAAAATGGAATAAATACCGGTCGTATAATGAATATTGACCACTTCAGGGATCTGTTCTAACTGTTTGGCCACATCTTCATATAAACTACTCTTATCTAAATAGATGCCTAAAAATGCGGTAATGTCCCATCCTATTTTCGAATAATCAATGAGTAGTTGCGCTCCTTTTACAATTCCCAAAGATTCCATCTTCTTCATTCGAACGTGAACCGTACCACCAGATACATCTAATCGAGAACCAATTTCCGTATAAGGCAAATTAGCATCTTTCACTAAAATTTCTAATATTTTATAATCTAAAGGATCAAGCTCAAACTTCTTTTCCATTGAATTTTCGTAATTATTTAAGGTTCGAATTAAAAATTATGCAAAAAAAGACATTTATTTTTGAAAAATTTTGAAAAATTAAAAATCTCCTTTTATATTTGTCCTACTAATTATTGCAAAGGTAGTAATTATCACTGTAGGGTGATGAAATTGGCAGACGTGCCCTCCTGTCTCTGGTGAGGTGAGTTCAGGATAAACACGGCATAATGGGTTGACCACTAAATCAGTTCTGTGTCGAGGCTAACTGCACCTTGGAGGTTCGAATCCTTCTCCTACAGCATTTTATTTAATTTGGTTTTTAGTTTGTTGATGAAGTGTAATGTTAAAAGCAATCTTATTTTAGGATTGCTTTTTTTATTGAATTATAAATCTATATATTTGATAGACAAACTAGTTTTAACATTTAACCCCTAACATTATGTCATTAAGATTAGGAGATATCGCACCAGATTTCAGTGCAGATACAACATTAGGCCACATTAACTTCCACGAATTCATCGGTGATTCTTGGGTATTGTTATTCAGCCACCCAGCAGATTTCACTCCCGTATGTACTACAGAATTAGGTAAAACGGCTCTATTAAATGGTGAATTCCAAAAACGTCACGTGAAGCCTATCGCAATATCAATTGATAGCCTAGAATCCCACAATAAATGGGTACCAGATATCGAGGAAGTAAATTCAGTTAAAATGAATTTCCCTATTATCGCAGATCCCGAGAAAAAGGTGGCTTTATTATATGATATGATTCACCCAAATGCTTCAGAGAAAGCAACAGTGCGTTCCGTATTTGTCATTGGACCAGATAAGAAAATCAAATTGACACTTACATACCCTGCATCAACAGGACGTAATTTCACTGAGATTTTGCGTGTTATTGATTCCTTACAATTAACGGCCAATTACCAAGTGGCAACACCTGCTGATTGGGTTAATGGTGACGATGTGATTATCGTGCCCGCGGTATCAAATGAAGATGCAGTGGCTAAATTCCCGAAAGGCTTCACTTCTGTAAAACCTTATTTACGCAAAACACCTCAACCGAATTTATAGTAGGTTGAAGCTTATCTTAAATGCCAAAATTCATTACAGGTGGATTTTGGCATTTTTTATTTTAAAACCGTATTTTTGTAGCTCATTAATATAATCTGCATGTTATCAACGATTAATTTTACTTCTACTGCTGCCTATAAAGCACTCTTATCAGATCAAACTCGTTTAGCTTCTACAACGATTGCTGAATTATTTAAAGGTGATGCTTC
>CAILUB010000187.1 GCA_903837305.1 uncultured Cytophagaceae bacterium | reverse complement strand
TTGAAGATGACAAACATCTTGCGCAAATACGGCCGCGAGGTAGCAGAAGACTTATTTCCAAACTATCATTTCCAAGAAAGCCCCATCATTCCGGTAGGCTCTCCTGTTGATTTTAAACCTGTGCCTATTCCAGCTGCACCGGCTGACTTTACAGGTTTAGGCAGCTCGATGACTACCCCAGAAAAAGATCCGAATATCGGTTCAAATAACTGGGCAGTTTCCGGAAACAAAACGGTTTCGGGTTTACCTATTTTAGCGAATGACCCGCACTTGACCTTGTCATTGCCTTCGATTTGGTACCAAATGCAATTAGTCGCACCAGGCGTTAACGTGTATGGTTCGACCATGCCAGGAACGCCTAACGTCATCATTGGATTCAATAAAAATGTGGCTTGGGGTGTAACGAACGTGGGTTCTGACGTTTTGGACTGGTACCAAGTGAAATTCAAAGACGCCTCGAAACAGGAATATTGGCACGATGGCAAATGGAAGAAAACGACCATGCGCATCGAAACCTTTAAGATCAAAGGCAAGAAAGATATGGTCGATACCATCTTCTTCACACACCACGGTCCGGTAGTCTATTTATCACACGAAAAACCATTCCGTTCAAATATTCCGGTAGGCCACGCTTTGCGTTGGATTGCACACGAGAAATCACAAGAATTAACGACTTTCTATCAATTGAACCGTGCTAAAAATTACGAGGACTACAAGAAGGCCTTGACCTTCTATTCAGCTCCTGCACAAAACTTTGTCTTTGCGAGTAATGAAGGAGATATCGCATTATGGGTGAACGGTAAGTTTCCGTTGAAGTCGAAACTGCAAGGCAAGTATTTATTAGATGGAACGGACGCGGCAGCTGATTGGCAAGGATTTATTCCGCAGGCACATAATCCGCATGTGAAGAATCCGGAACGTGGATTCGTGAGTTCAGCGAATCAATTCTCAACGGACCCCTCTTATCCGTATTATTTAGGTTGGCAATATGCGCCGTCTGAGCGTGGTCGTCGCATCAATGAGCGTCTGGCGGTGATGGAAAAAATCACGATGGATTCCTTACGAGGTCTCCAAAACGACAACTTCAACATCCGTGCCCGCGAATTACTGCCTCTGCTTTTCGCTCAAGTGAAATCACCTACTGCGGCTCAATCGAAAGCTTTAGCTGCCTTAAAATCTTGGAATTTAGTGAATAGCCCGGAGTCGGTGGGAGCCACTATTTTTGAAAACTGGGTAGTGACTTTGCAGAACTGCCTTTGGGATGATGAATTCTCTACGGATGAAAAGGTTCCTATGAGTCGTCCATCCATGGATCGCACCATTCAATTGATTAAATCGGAACCTGCAGCCCGCTGGTGGGATGATACGAAGACGCCGGCTAAGGAGTCGATGTCTGATATCGTTATGAAGTCATTGCAAGCGAATGTGGATACCTTGGTGAAACAACACGGTCCGCAGGGTCCTGAGTGGGCATGGTACAAACACAAGCAAACCGGAGTTCGTCACTTGATCCCTGGAATGGATGCCTTATCTCGCCTAAATATCCCGATTGGTGGGGGAGGAACCATTGTGAATGCAACTACAACGAAGACGGGGCCTTCATGGCGTCTAGTGGTGGAACTTTCGAAAGAGGGCAAGCCAAAAGCATATGGCGTTTATCCGGGAGGTCAGTCGGGTAATCCGGGTAGTAGTCATTACGATGATTTAATTGATACCTGGGCCAAAGGAGAGCTAAAACCACTCTTGTACCTAGAATCACCGGATCAAAAATCGAATCGTTTACGTAAGAAAATCACTTTATCGAAATAAGCTATGAGCAAATTAATCTATAGTATCATTTTAATCGTTATAGGCGCTTTGGTGGGTATTTACCTTCCTTGGTATGCCATGGGTGTGGCTTTTGGGCTAGTGGCCTTTGTATTGAATATGCCGTTAAAGTCGAGTTTTTTGACCGGATTTGTCGCCGGCTTTTTACTTTGGGTGATATCGGCGTTTTTGCTTGATATGCAGCATCCAAGTACCTTACCCGGCCGCATGGCTCAGGTTTTCCCTTTGAAAGGAAATGTATTTGCTTTATTTATGCTCACTGGTGTACTGGGGGGCTTGTTTAGTGGTATTTGGACTTGGGCCGGAGCCAGATTAAGACAGAATAAATAATTTTTTAGGACAAACGATACAGACCTTGTATATTTGCCGACAATCCAATTTATAAAAATAATACACGTGAAAAATTTACCTTACGCTTGGTTGGGCGTTTTAACCATCGCAATTGCTTTCTTATTTTATCAAAATTCAAACTCTGCATCTACAGGATTAGGGGCTTCGGCTGCTGATGGTAGACGTATTGTATTTGTAAACTCTGATTCGTTGTTGACGAATTATCAATTTTACAAAGACGCTCAAAAAGAGTTTGAGAACAAAGGATACCGTTTGCAAGTTGATTTAGGCCAAAAAGAGCAAGCTCTTCAAGGTGAACTGCAAGCTATTCAACAACGCGCTTCTGCAATGACGCAAGCTGAATTACAAGCAGCGGATATGACATTGAAAAAGAAAGGTGCTGAATTGCAACAATATTCTCAACAAAAGCAGGCTGAGTTAGGTCAAGAGCAAGCAAAGAAAAACGAAGAGTTGTATAACAACATTCGTGATTATATCACTAAAACAAACAAGGCTAACAAATATGAGTTCGTTTTAGGTTACTCTAAAGTGGGTGGCGGAATTTTATTTGCTGATCCTTCTGTAGATGTGACTACCAAAATCATCGATGGCTTGAACAAAGAGTACGCCGCAACGAAAGGCGACAAAAAAGAAGATAAATAATAGCTTTTAGCTACATTTGGCCACGCAGCGTTTCGCTGTGTGGCTTTTTTTTATTCCAATGGCAAAAGAGAAAATCCAAAAGACTGTTGAAATCAAGAACCGTAGGGCATCCTTTGAATATGCATTCATCGATACCTTCACGGCTGGCTTGGTTTTAATGGGTACGGAAATCAAATCCATTCGCCAAGGGAAGGCTAATTTAACGGACGCCTATTGCGTATTCTTTCAAGACGAACTATTCGTCCGCAATATGCACATCTCGGCCTACGACGAAGGAACTCATTATAACCATGAGCCACTGCGCGACCGTAAATTATTATTATCCAAACGCGAGCTAGGTAAATTACAGAAGGAGTTAAAGAACGTAGGTTTGACGATTATTCCTACCCGTCTTTTTATTTCTGACAAAGGCTATGCGAAATTAAATATCGCCCTTTCTAAAGGGAAGAAGACTTTCGATAAACGAGATGATATTAAGGAGAAAGATGTGAAGCGCGATATGGATCGCTCCTTGTCTTAATTAGGCCTTATTCCTGATTTTCTTAACGATCGTTACTGCTGCCATAATCACGATGGCGAAGATCACAAATCCACCCAAACCATACATCCAGTCTAGGGTATTTTTAGCCACCACTAAGAAAACAACCGCGACTAATAGAATCGTCGCAATTTCATTATACAGTCTCAATTGGGTTCCCGACAGCACAAAATTTCCCTGTCTGAATTGAAGAATTAAATACCGGCAAACAAAATGGTAAACCGTAATGGCTACCACGAATCCTAATTTCAAATGCAACCAGCCTTGAGATCCAAAGCTACTCATCCAGGCCACATAAATCAAGGATAAACCCGTTATCCAGGTCAAGAACATCGCCGGAATCATAATCGCATTGAATAGGATCTTTTCCATCTTCTCGAATTGCTTCGATAGAATACCTTTTTCTGGTTCATCCTTCTCTTGTGCCTCAGCGTGGTAGACTAACAATCGGGGAAGGTAGAATAAGCCAGCAAACCAGCTAACAACGAATATGATATGGATGGATTTTAAGACCGTGTAGCTCATATTAGGCTTGGTAACGCTTGAACAAACTATTGACTTTCATCTGGATCACCCCAAAAATCGCTTCCTTAAAGATATTCGCTGACATCTTACTCGTTCCTTTGGTCCGATCCGTAAAGATGATAGGTACTTCTACGAGTTTGAAGCCATATTTCCAGGTCGTAAATTTCATCTCCACTTGAAAGGCGTAACCGATGAATTTGATTTGGTCCAAAGGTAAGGTGGCTAAGGTATTTCTGCGGTAGCAAACGAATCCTGCCGTAGCATCTTGTACTTTCATTCCAGTTATGAAACGAACATAAAAGCCAGCGAAATAGGACATTAACACACGACTCATGGGCCAATTGACCACATTTACACCTTTGATATAGCGAGATCCGATAGACATATCGCCATTTCCTGCTTCTTCTTCCGGCAAGTTTTCCTCTTTTAACTCTGCGGGTGTCGCGCAGGCTTTGAACAGGCGAATTAAATCATCCGGGTTATGAGAGAAGTCCGCATCCATCTCAAAGATGAAGTCATAGCCTTTAGATAGGGCGATTTTAAAGCCCTCGATATAGGCGGTGCCTAAGCCTAATTTACCTTTTCGCTCTAGTAGGTGAATGCGTCCTTGATTTGCTATTTGAAGGCGTTTTACTTCCTGCGCTGTTCCGTCAGGAGAACCATCATCCACGATTAAGACATCAAAAACAGGATCTAAGCTCAAGACCTTCAAAAGGATGGCTTCGATGTTTTCAATCTCGTTATAGGTGGGGATAATGACTATCCGTTTGTTCATTTAGCTATTGTTAGGATGGCGAAAGCAGTCGATCGTGTGATCGTTCACTAATCCAGCCGCCTGCATCAACGCATAACAAATGGTAGGGCCGACAAATCGGAATCCATTCTTCTTTAGAGATTTGCTCAATAAGACAGAGGTTTCTGTGCTAGCGGGTAATTCTCCTTGATGGGCAAAGTGGTTTAGGATAGGCGTATGGCCCACAAACTCCCAAATATATTGGCTAAAGCTACCAAATTTTTCCTGAATTTTAATAAAAGCCTGCGCATTCGTTCGAACGGCGCTGATTTTTAGGCGGTTTCTAATGATTAGCTCGTTTTGCATTTGTGCTTCGAGTTCTTCATTCGACCAGGTTGCAAGGGAGTGGTAGTCGAATTGCGCGAAGGCTTCTCTGAAGGCTTCGCGTCGTTTCAAAATGGTGATCCACGAGAGGCCAGCTTGAAAGCCTTCAAGGATGAGGAGCTCAAAAAGCGCGTCATCGCGGTGTTCCGGATTGCCCCATTCGAGGTCGTGGTAGGTTTGGTATAATTCATCTGAACCACACCAGCGGCAGCGTATTTTATTGTCCATAATTCGGGTTTCTTTTTACAAAATAGGAGAATATATTTCGAATCTTTGGCCCAACAAATTGATAAAATAGAAATAGAGTTACCTTTGTAGTAGCGAAAGGTTCTGCGCCGCTTCGAACGGCGTTGATTAATAGGGAATTTGGTGTAAATCCAAAGCTGTCCCCGCAACTGTAAATTTTCAAAAAGCTTTTCATTCTAGGGTCACTGGCATCGCTGGGAAGGCCGAAAAGCAAGGGAAATGAGTCAGGAGACCTGCCTTTTACTATTCTTGACCTTGTTTTACGGAGGATGATCCGAGGTCGAGCGTTCGATTACCTTTTTATTTCACAGGCCTGAAAGGGCAAAAAAACATGTTAAACGTAGTAGTTATTGCGGCAAGCTGCTTGGTAGCAGTAGCCAGTAATCAGTATTCAGTAGACAGTAGTCCGGAGGGAATGAGTCCGGAGTCCGAAGTCCATAGTCCGGAGGGAATGAGTCCGAAGGGTTCATCCACCATTCACCATTTACCATTTACCATTCATGAATCATCCACCATTTACCATTCATCATTTAACAGTGGTCAGTATTCAGTAGACAGTAGTCCGGAGGTAATGAGTCCGAAGGGTTCATCCACCATTCACCATTTACCATTTACCATTCTCAAAGATTCTACTTTGAGTGAGGTCACCATCTCCGCTCCCAAGTACCCAGAAAAACTGGCTCGCTCGGGCAAAGTCGTTTCGGTTATTTCGGCCGAAATGATCATGGCCAATCAGGGGAAAAGTCTAGGTGAATTACTCCAGCAAAGTGTAGGTGTCTCGGTAGTAGGCGCGCGCAGCGCGCCGGGGACGAATCAGGAGATTTATGTGAGAGGTGCGAATACGGGTCAAGTATTGTTGTTGATGGACGGATTTCCGCTGAATGATCCATCGCATATTTCATCGGTGATGGATTGGAACTTGATTAATTTGGCAAACATCGAACGCATTGAA
>CAILUB010000186.1 GCA_903837305.1 uncultured Cytophagaceae bacterium | reverse complement strand
CTCCTGCTCCTGTCACTTCATTTGTAGTAGTTGTATCTCCCTGTCCAATTCCAGTAACATAATTGTTAGTTCCCGCCTGAACTCCAGTTGTTCCACCGAAATCGTATACCCAGCTTGTTGGTTCGCCTGATGCCCAAAGAGTTAAATTTCCATTAACAATTTGTGCATTTAAAGAAATAGAAGTTAAAACAACTCCTAATGAAAGTAAAAATTTTTTCATGTAAAATAATTTATAGTTAAACGTTTGCGAATATACGATTAAAAAATCATTCCTAAAATAGCTGTTTTGAAATATTAGATTAACATTCAACTGTTAAATAGAACCTAGAATAATTCTATTTCGCTGTAATTTTATTTTGCCTTTTATCTCAAGTTGTTTTAGTAATCTAGAAATTACAACTCTCGAAGAATGTAAATCTTCTGCAATCTTTTGATGCGTTAAATTAATTTCTAAGCTTCCAAGTAATTTGGCTTGATCCACCAAATACTTGAGTAAACGCTCATCAAGTCGCATAAATGCAATTGCATCAACAGTTTCCATTAATTCCGTTAATCGGGTATGATAGCTTTGTAGAATATATTCTCTCCACGATTTATATTTTTGCATCCACGATTCCATCATGTCAACAGGAATCATTAACAAGAGCGATTTTTCCATGCTTGTAGCTTTAATCTCACTTGCCGAATTCCTAACACAGCACTGTAAAGTCATTGCACATGTATCACCACCTTCAATATAATAAAGTAATAATTCATCACCATCATTACTTTCTCGTGATACTTTAATAGAACCTTTCAAGACAATCGGAATCATTTTCATATTATCTCCAACATTCAAAATAATATCATCAGCTTCGACTTCCCTTAGTTGTCCGACTCTAATTATTTCTTCTATTAAAGTGTCTTCTAATAAATAACCTAGTGAATCATGAATGAGTTGATTCTTTATATCGTTGGATAGCGTCCTTGTCATAAGTGATAAATAGTTTTGCCCAAATTGGTTTAGACAGTGCATAAATATAAGGTGCTAAAACTATTGTTGCAAGAATAATACTGGCAATTTGCCAACCAATTGGAACATTCGTGAAAAACAAATTAAATGATACCCAAAAAGTAACAAATAAAGCAACCGCTAATGCATAAGCCACATACATTGCTCCATAATAAAAACCGGGTTCTTTTTCATACTTAAAACCGCATTCTGAACAATGATGATGGAAATCACCCACTCTTTTTAAATCATATGGATGAGAAATATAAAAATCTCCTTCATGACATCTAGGGCATTTAAACTTCAAAATGCTATATATAAACGAACCTCTTTTAAACATATAAATTGATTTGTACAAAACTAATTAATTGAATTTCCAGGAATGCAACCTTGGTTACATTTAAATATTTTTCAGAAACAGATCTCATTGAATTTATAATTCCAATTTACACTGAAAGATTATGAATTTTTCCATTCATTTTCATGACTAATATCATATTTTGATTTGAATTTTATCATGTGCGGCAGACCTATAATGCGATTACTTTGCAAGTATTCAGTTTACGTATTGATAAT
>CAILUB010000185.1 GCA_903837305.1 uncultured Cytophagaceae bacterium | reverse complement strand
GGTTTCACTGCTAGCGAATATGATTGCAAACCGCCTCATCCGCAAGGACGAGATGCTAGTGCAATCATCAAACAGAATGCGCTAATTTTTAGACGATACCCTCTTTCAAAAGGTCGTGGAGATGTACAAATCCCACGGCCTTTTTATTTGCTGTCACTACCAACTGTGTGATATTTTTGCTTTGCATAATGGCCAAAGCCTCGGTGGCAAATGCCTCCGCATCAATTGTCTTAGGCGTAGTATTCATCATATCCGATAAAACGATGGTAGACCAATCTTTCGAGTTCTCTAAAGTCCGGCGAACGTCGCCATCCGTGATAATTCCTACTAAATCCCCTTTCCCATCTAATACCGCCGTCGCTCCTAAACGCTTAGACGAAATCTCGTGAATCGCGTCCTGAATGGAGGCCGTGTGGGAGATCGCTGGAAAATCGTGGATTGGATAAATATCGCCCACTTTTAAATAGAGGCGTTTGCCGAGGGCGCCTCCTGGATGGTATTTGGCAAAATCATCCGCAGTAAATCCTTTACATTCTAACAAACAAACCGCTAAAGCATCGCCTAAAGCCAAGGCTACCGTCGTGGATGTCGTAGGTGCCAGATTCAATAAATCCGCCTCCTGGTCTGCCAAAGCGTGTAAAATATAGTCAGACTGCTGACCTAAATAGGAGTTCTTATTCGACACCATCGCAATTAACTTCACTTTCAGGCGCTTTATCAAAGGTACTAACACTTTAATTTCAGGCGTATCACCTGACTTCGAAATACAAATCACCGCATCTCCCTCCTGAATCATCCCTAAATCCCCGTGAATCGCATCCGCCGCGTGCATAAACAAAGCTGGCGTTCCGGTAGAATTCATCGTGGCTACAATTTTCTGCGCAATAATGGCAGATTTACCAATCCCGGTAAAGACAATGCGACCAGGAATGCTCAACAAATGTTCCACACAAGCCTCAAAATCCGAATTAATTCCGGCGCTCACTTGCAGAATGGCCTCTGCTTCCTGAGTTAAAACTTTTTTTGCTGTGGATTGGATATTTTTGCTTAATTTCAATCTTAGAAGAATTTGTAGGGCAAAGATAAGTAGAAGCCCTCAGACTTTAACAATCGCCGAAACAACACATTAATCAATATATGCCCCATCCAATGACCATCGATAGCTTGAAGGAACAGCTAAAAAAAACCTTTGGATTTAGCCAATTTCGGGGGGAGCAAGAAGCCATCATTCTGAATACCATCCAAGGCAAAAACAGTTTTGTGTTAATGCCTACAGGCGCAGGCAAGTCGCTTTGCTATCAATTACCTGCGATTGTGATGGAAGGAACGGCAATTGTGATCTCGCCTTTGATTGCCTTGATGAAGAATCAAGTAGATCAAATGGTGGCTTTTGGCATTAATGCACAGTTCCTAAACTCTTCGCTAACCCGTGCTGAAATCAATCGCGTGAAAGCAGAGGTTGTCTCCGGAGCTGTTAAGTTATTGTACATCGCCCCGGAATCACTCAACAAACAAGAGAACCTAAACTTCCTAAAACAGGCTAAAATCTCCTTCGTCGCGATCGACGAGGCACATTGTATCTCTGAATGGGGACACGATTTTAGACCAGAATACCGTAAAATTCGCACCATCATCGAGACCATTGATGAGAAAATGCCCATCATCGCTCTAACGGCGACGGCTACTCCTAAGGTGCAAATCGATATTCAAAAGACCTTAAATCTAGAAGATGCGACTGTTTTTAAGTCCTCTTTTAATCGCAAGAACCTCTATTATGAGATCCGTTCGAAGAAGGATATTGACAAGCAATTAATCCGTTTCATTAAGTCGCATAACGGCAAGGCGGGTATTATTTATTGCCTTTCGAGAAAGCGGGTAGAGGAAATTGCAGAATTATTGCACGTGAATAGCGTGAAAGCCCTTCCCTACCACGCAGGTTTAGAGCCACAAGTACGTATGTCGAACCAAGAAGCTTTCTTGAATGAGGAAGTAGATGTGATGGTCGCGACGATTGCTTTTGGGATGGGTATTGATAAGCCGGATGTGCGTTTTGTGATTCACTATGACGCTCCTAAGTCGTTAGAAGGGTATTACCAGGAAACAGGGCGCGCAGGTCGCGATGGGTTAGATGGGACATGTATCTTGTTCTACACCTACGATGACATCCTGAAATTAGACAAGTTTAATAAAGATAAGGCCGTTACGGAGAAGGAGAATGCCAAAATTCTTTTGTCCGAAATGGTCTACTATACGAATTTAGGTGTTTGCCGTCGCAAGCAATTGCTTCACTATTTTGGGGAGCATATGGCTGAAAACTGTGGTTTCTGTGACAATTGCCTACATCCGACCCCAACATTCAAAGCTGAAGACGAAGTAAGTCTGGTCTTACAAGCGGTACAACAAACCGGCGAACAATTCGATGCAGAACACATCGCTGACTTCTTGGAAGGTAAATCAAATTCCTTCATTCAGAGTCACGAACAGGAAAAATTATCCTTGTTTGGTGCTGGAAAAACGGTTTCATGGATTAGTCCTGAGGTAGATGAAGAAGACGAAGAGGACGAGGATGAAGACGGAGACGAGGATGTTCCGAAGAAGCCGAAGATGCGCAAAACAGCATCAAAACCGGTGCCTATCGAAGATGAAAAATCGGCTTGGATTTCGTTCATTAAGCAAATGGCCATTTTCGGGCTATTGGATAAGGACATCGAAAACTACGGCGTTCTTCGTTTAAGCGCTTCAGGACAAGCTTTCTTGAAGGAATCCTTCCCTATTACGTTCTACAAAGACCACGATTACGAGAAAGAGGCGGAGCCCGCTGAAAATGAGGACGAGGGAGCTGCTTTAGGGGCCAAAGCCTATGATGACGCCCTCTTTGACATACTTAAAACCCTCCGCAAGAAGATCGCGAAGGAGAAAAATTTACCTCCCTATGTGATTTTCCAAGATCCTTCTTTGGAAGAGATGGCCACTACTTATCCGACTACACAGGACGAAATGGCCCAAATCAACGGCGTGGGAATGGGTAAAGTCGTGAAATTCGGTAAGCCATTCCTCGATGTGATTAATCGTTACGTAGAAGAAAACGAGATCGAAACGGCGAAAGAAGTGGTCGTAAAATCAACGGTCAATAAGTCCAAAATCAAGATTTACATTATCCAACAGGTCGATCGAAAAATCGATTTAGACCTGATCGCAGAACAGAAAGAAGTGAGCATGGCGGAATTAATCGAAGAGATTGAAACCATTTGCTTCTCGGGTACGAAATTAAACCTGGATTACTATATTAATCAAGTCATTGAGCTTGATAAACAAGAAGAAATCTACGAATACTTCATGTCTGCGGATAGTGATGACATCATAGAGGCCTTGGAAAATTGTGATATCGAAGACGTAACAGAAGAAGAACTTCGTTTAATGCGCATTAAATTTTTGAGTGAATTAGCCAATTAATCAACATATGAACGTTTTAATTTTAGGTGCAGGAGGCCGTGAACACGCATTTTCTTGGAAGATTAGCCAAAGCCCTATCCTAGGTAATTTATACATTGCACCGGGTAATCCGGGAACCGCACAATGCGGCACTAATTTAGCCATCGGCGTGACCGATTTCGAAGGAATCGCCGCGGCCATTCGAACACATGACATTGGATTAGTGGTGGTGGGTCCTGAAGAACCATTGGTAAAAGGGATACGCGATTTCATCGAATCTCAATCTGACCTGAAACACGTAGGAATCGTGGGACCAGGTGCAGAAGGTGCCCAAATCGAAGGTAGCAAGGATTTCTCTAAGAACTTCATGCACAAATACGGCATACCAACTGCTGCATCCCAAACCTTCACGAAGGACACCATCGCGGACGGTCTGGCCTATTTGCAGACACAATCCTTACCCATCGTATTGAAAGCAGACGGATTAGCGGCAGGAAAAGGAGTCATTATCGCTTTGACTTTGGCGGAGGCGGAGACAGCTTTAAATGAGATGCTCTTAGACGCGAAGTTCGGTGATGCAAGTTCCAAAGTGGTGATCGAGCAATTCCTTCGTGGAATCGAATTATCCGTTTTCGTTTTAACCGATGGCGAAAACTATGTGGTTTTACCTGAGGCGAAAGATTACAAGCGCATTGGAGAAAACGACGAAGGTTTAAATACCGGTGGTATGGGTGCCGTTTCTCCCGTTCCATTCGCAAACGCTAAGTTTATGGAGGTCGTGAAGCAAAAGGTTATTGAACCTACTGTGAAAGGCTTGAAAGCAGAAAATATAGACTACAAAGGATTCATCTTCATCGGTTTAATGAACCACGAAGGCGAGCCTTATGTCATCGAATACAACGCTAGAATGGGGGACCCTGAAACGGAGGTAGTTTTACCTAGAATCGAATCAGATTTCCTATCTTTGCTAATTGCAGCCTCTAATGGCACGCTGAGCGAACAAAAAATTTCCATTTTGGACCAATATGCCGTAACAACCATGTTAGTGGCAGGAGGTTATCCAGAGGAATACCGCAAAGGCGATGTATTAACAGGGGTTGAAAAAGTGGAGGACGCGATCGTTTTCCACGCAGGTACGACGTCAAAAGATGGCGAAATTATCACCAGTGGCGGCCGAGTTATGGCCTTAACTGGAACTTCGAATACCTTGGAAAGAGCGATCCAAAAATCACAAAAGGCCGCCCAAACCATCCAATTCGAAGGTAAAAACTTTAGAAGAGACATCGGATTAGATGTATTAAGATATGGCATGTAAATCGTGTTCCAGTGGGTCATGTGGCTCTACCAGCACTAGCGGAGAGGTAAAAGGCTGCCAAAGTAATGGCGGTTGTGGCTCAGGTGGTTGCAATAAAATGAACGTTTTTGACTGGTTATCAGACTTAGACGTACCTTCTTTTCAACGCTACCACATTGTGGAAGTGAAATTCAAAGGGGGAAGAAAAGAGTATTTCCGTAACGCAGATCAATTAGAACTACATACGGGAGACTCAGTTATGGTCGATTCGAGCAGCGGAACGCAGTTAGGCGTAGTTTCCCTACAAGGAGAACTCGTTCGTCTCCAATTGCTGAAGAAGAACATCAAAGATGACGATAAGGTTAAAAACATCTTCCGTCTAGCGACAGAAAAAGACATCGAAAAGCACGAGCAAGCAATGGCACGTGACCTACCCACAATGTACCGTGGTCGTCAAATCATCAGCGACTTGAAGCTGAATATGAAACTTTCGGATGTGGAATTCCAATCCGATGGGGCCAAAGCGATCTTCTATTATTCATCAGAAGACCGCGTCGATTTCCGTGAACTAATCAAACTACTAGCCACCGAATTCAAGATTCGCGTCGAGATGAAGCAGATATCTCTTCGTCAAGAGGCTGGTAGATTAGGCGGAATCGGGGTTTGTGGTCGCGAATTATGTTGTTCGACCTGGTTAACTGATTTCAAAAACGTGACCACCTCAGCGGCTCGTTACCAAAATTTATCACTGAATCCAGTCAAACTAAGTGGCCAATGCGGTCGTTTAAAATGCTGCTTGAACTACGAGTTAGAGACCTACATGGATGCCTTAAAAAGTATTCCTACGATAGAGGGTCGCTTAAAAACGAAACGTGGAGAAGCTATCCTTCAGAAGACAGATATCTTCAAGCGGATGATGTGGTTCGGGATTGTAGGCGAAGAAGCCATCTGGATTCCAGTAAGCTGTGATCGCGTCGCAGAAATTGTCGATTTAAATAAGAAGGGAATCATTCCGGAGTCGTTTGAGGATCTGAATCCAGATGCTCCAGCGGTGGAGAAACCTACCCTGTCTGAGCTAAACTCTGATTTAGAGCGGATGGACAAGAAATACGGCGGGGCTAAATCAGGCAATCGCAACAACCGAAATAACAGAGGTAATCGCGATGGCGGAAATCGCGGACCACGTGCTGAAGGGCAAGACCGCGGGCCACGTTCTGATAGAGGACCTCGTCCTGATCGAGGACCTCGTCCGCCGAGACCGGAAGGTGAAAATCGTGGACCGAGACCAGAGGGACAAGAACGCGGACCTCGTTCGGAAGGACAAAATCGACCGGAGGGAAGTACGCCAGCAGCCGATGGTGGAACGGCCACTCCTAAACCATTCAAGAAGAAAAAGAAGTTTAAACCAAGACCTCCGAGAGATGGTGCAGCGCCTACCCCTGAAGCTTAGTCTAGGATTCATTTTCCTATTGGAGCTGTTGTTTTTCGCCTGTAGTGATTCCAGTGTGGTTATTGATGAGTCTCATAACTTTCCTACATCTGGATGGGTACAAAAACAACCGTCACAATTTAATGTTCAAATTCCGGTTGATTCCGCAAGTTATGCCCTGTATGTGGTGGTGCGCCAAAACAACGCCTACCCGTTTTACAATTTATATTTCAGTCCTAGCATCTTAGATGAAAGCGACAAAACACTCCAAAGGGGATTAGCTGAAGCAATTTTGTATGACCCTAAAACGGGAAAGCCGAAAGGCGCCGGTTTTGGCGATATTTATGAAAAAAAATTCCTAGTATATCCAGCTTTGAGATTTCCCAAAAAAGGGGCCTACAAAATTCGTATTGAACAATCGATGCGGGTGGATACACTAAAAGGAATGGTTTCTATTGGACTGCTTTTAGAAAAAAACTAGCATGGCAAAAATAGACGATATCGATAAAAAAATCCTCTCCTTCCTACACGAAGATGCGTTTCTTTCTAATAAAGAGATGGCACAACGACTAGGGATGAGCGCCACTCCTATCCATGAGCGAATTAAACGAATGGAAAAAGAAGGTGTGATTACGGGATACCGAGCGATGATTAACCCAGCAAAACTGGGCAAAATGTTAACGGTCTTTTGTGATATCTCTTTAAAAGAACATGCTGCAGCGTATTTGAACCAATTCGAAAAGGATGTAATGAACCTAGAAGAAGTTGCAGAATGCTATTGCGTCTCTGGCCAAAGTGATTTTCTACTTAAAATTGTGGTCGCAGATATGGATGAATACCGCGAATTCATATTGCACAAATTAGCAAGCATAAAAAATATTGGCAATGCACAGAGCCATTTCGTCATGAACGAAGTGGAAAATGAGCACTTTATGCCCTGGATTTCAAATTCTTTAACCAATTAAGCCTATAAGTTAGGGTAAACTTTTCCTTGGATTTGATTACCTTAGTATGAAAACCTATTACTATGAATAAAATTACGAAGACTATCTTGTCGTTATTGACCATTGCCTTGATCTTGGGTTTGGCGTTTTATCCGAAGATTAAAAAGACTTTTTTCGCCGCTGAAACGAAGGAAAAAGGGAAAGAAAAAGGTGGCCCAGGGGGCAAAGGAGGCAAAACAGCCGTGATTGTGACGGTAGTAAAATCGACTCGTTTAGATGATATGATTAGCTCGACGGGGTCTATTTTGCCTAATGAAGAGGTCGAAATTCGTTCGGAAATCGCTGGACGTATCATTTTACTTAATATTAAAGAAGGTGATGTAGTGGCTAAAGGCACTGTTTTACTACGTATCAATGACGATGATTTACAAGCGCGACTTAGAAAACTTGGTTTCAACAAGAAATTAGCAGAGGATAATGAGGCCCGCCAAAAAGTTCTTCTTCAAAAAGAAGCCATCTCACAACGGGAGTATGATATTGCCGTAAACTCGGTCAATACCATTTCAGCGGACATCGAAGATCTAAAAGCCCAAATCTTAAAGACAACTTTACGTGCTCCGTTTGCTGGCAGAATTGGATTCCGTTATGTAAGTACTGGAAGTTATATCTCTCCAAGCACGCAAATTGCAACGCTGACTAATACAAATCCAGCGAAAATTGAATTCTCTATCCCAGCAAAATATGCAACTCAAGTAAAAAATGGGGGAACCATTGAATTTATGACGGAGAACGAGGAGAAGACCTTTACGGGTCGTGTTTACGCCATCGATCCGAAAATCGACCCGCAGACAAGAACCTTGCAAATCCGTGCGCAAGCACCTAATCCTGGAAATCAATTAGTTCCAGGAGCCTTCGCGAAAGTGAATTTGATCTTAAAAACGAAAGGATCGGCCATTTTAATCCCGACCGAATCGGTGATTCCTGAGGCAAAAGGTAACAAGGTATTCATCGTTAAAAATGGCAAATCTGTTTCCACGAAAGTGACATTAGGAACGCGCGGTGATAAGACGGTTGAAATATTAGATGGTTTAACTATTGGAGATACCTTGATTACGAACGGTATCATTCAAGTGAAACCAGATGGTGATGTAGAAATCAAAGAAGTCGTAAAATAATCTAGCTATGGCATCTTTCTCAGAGATTAGTATAAAAAGACCGGTACTTTCGATTGTGATGTCCATCACGATCATTGTATTTGGCATCATCGGATATACCTACTTAGGTGTCCGCGAATATCCATCGGTGGATCCGCCGGTAGTGAATGTCCAAACCTCCTACACTGGAGCAAATGCGGATATTATCGAATCCCAAATTACCGAACCTTTAGAGGAATCGATTAACGGTATCGCCGGTATTCGTACCCTTTCCAGCTCAAGCCGTGATGGACGTTCCAGTATCACCGTGGAATTTGATCTTTCGGTAAACATCGAAGATGCAGCGAATGATGTACGTGACCGTGTATCGCGCGCCATGGGACAATTACCTAAAGACGTAGATCCTCCTATTGTAGCGAAAGCAGATGCGGACGCTAGCCCGATTTACAACATTAACGTATTCTCATCTACTCGTAACCTGCTATCATTAAACGAATTAGCTACACGTAACATCAAGGAGAAGTTTCAAACGATTCCTGGCGTAAGCTCCGTCCAATTATGGGGTGAGCAGAAATATGCCATGCGTTTGCACATCGATCCAGAGCGCTTAGCTTCCTTCCGTTTGACTGCGCCTGATATTGTGAATGCTTTGGCCAAACAAAACATCGAATTGCCATCAGGTAGTATCGAAGGGGCAAATACGGAATTGACGGTGAGAACACAAGGTCGAATGACGACTGAAGAGGATTTCAATAATTTGATTATCAAAGAGGAAGGAGACCGATCGGTAAAATTCTCAGACGTGGGTAGGGCCGAATTATCGCCGGAGAATAATAAGACCTTCTTTAAGCGTGATTTAAAGCCGATGATTTCCATCGCCGTTATTCCGCAACCCGGTTCAAACCAAATTCAAATCGTTGATGCCATCCACAAAAAAGTAGAGCAAATTCGCCTGACTTTGCCAGCTGATGTGGAAATGAAGGAAGGTTTCGATAATACGAAATATGTTCGGAAATCCATTGAAGAGGTGGAGGAAACCATCTTGACGGCGATTTTATTGGTGACCATCATTATCTTCTTGTTCCTTCGTGACTGGAGATCTACTATCATTCCATTGACCGCTATTCCAGTCAGTTTGATCGGAGTATTCTTCTTTATGTATTTAGCGGGCTTCTCTATCAACGTATTGACCTTGTTAGGTATCGTACTTTCGATTGGACTCGTGGTGGATGATGCAATTGTGGTATTAGAGAATATTTATACCAAAATAGAAGAGGGTCTTAGCCCTTGGGAAGCCGCGGTCGAAGGGTCTAAAGAGATTTATTTTGCCGTCATTTCGACGACGGTTACCCTTGCTGCGGTATTTTTACCTGTGATTTTCTTACAAGGGATTACAGGGCGATTGTTCCGCGAATTCGGAATAGTGGTGGCTGGTTCTGTGATTATTTCTGCCTTTGTTTCCCTGACCTTAACTCCGATGTTAAGCTCACGTTTATTAAAAGGGAACCATACGAAACCATGGTTCTATACCGTGACAGAACCCTTCTTTGTTGCCTTAACAAAAGGGTATGAAGATTCACTAGCTGCCTTTATTAAGATTCGCTGGATGGCTTGGGTGATTATGTTCTCCTTGTTTGGCATTATTTATGCCCTATTTAAATTCGAGGCGATTCCATCTGAATTAGCTCCTTTAGAGGATCGAGGTGGTCTACGTGTGAATGCGGTGGCTCCAGAAGGGGCAACTTTTGAATATATGTTGAACTATACGGATGAGATGGCCAAATTTTTAATGACAGCTATCCCTGCTAAAGAACGCTATGCCGTTTACTCGATTACCTCCCCTCCTTTTGGGAATGGCGGATCGAATACCGGTACTATGCGTGTCATCCTAGCGGACCCGGAAGGTCGCAGAACGCAGCAACAAATTGCGGAAGAAATTCAGCCGAAGATCAAGAAATTTACGGGTGCGCGTGCTACTTTAATTCAAGAACCTACCCTTTCTACAGGTCAACGTGGTGGTGGTGGTCTACCAGTGGCTTTCGTTATTCAGGCATCGACTTTCGAAAGCTTGAAAAAGAATATCCCTTTATTTATGGCTAAAGTGCGCGAAAGCTCGAAGTTCGAAACAGCGGATGTGAATCTTCGTTTTACCAAGCCAGAATTACGCCTAGAAATCAACCGAGATAAAGCACAAAACTTGGGAATTTCCATTCAAGATGTGGCTACTACCTTACAATTAGGTCTTTCGGGTAGACGTTTTGGCTACTTCGTGATGGATGGCAAACAATACCAAATCATTGGTCAGATCGACCGTCCGATGCGGAATGATGTCACCGATTTGAAATCCCTGTATGTGAAGAATAACCGAGGCGATTTGATCCAATTGGACAATTTAGTGAAGATTACAGAGCAAAGTGCGCCTCCACAACTCTTCCGTTACAACCGCTATGTAGCTGCGACAGTTACGGCGCAAATGGCGAAAGGAGTCACCTTAGGGGAAGCCCTAAATGAGATGGATAAATTAGCGAAAGAGACGTTTGACGTATCCTTTTCTACAGCCTATGATGGCCAAAGTAAGGAGTTCAAAGAGTCTAGCTCTTCGCTACTCTTCGCCTTTGCTCTTGCAATTCTTTTGATCTACTTGATTCTTTCAGCTCAGTTTGAAAGTTTCATCGATCCATTCATCATCTTGTTTACCGTACCTTTAGCTGTGGCTGGAGCCTTATTAACACTTTGGGATTTCAGTCAAACATTGAACATCTTCTCCCAAATCGGTATCATTGTCCTCATCGGTCTAGTAACCAAAAATGGTATCTTGATCGTGGAGTTCGCTAACCAACGGAAGGAAACCGGTTCAGAAAAGACGAAAGCGGTTCAAGAGGCGGCAGTAGCCCGTTTCCGTCCTATCATCATGACCTCGCTTTGTACCATCTTAGGTATTTTACCGATTGCCTTAGCCTTAGGTTCAGGTTCTCAAAGTAGGGTTTCGATGGGTATCGCCGTTGTAGGTGGTATGTTATTCTCGACCACCTTAACCTTGTACATCATTCCAGCGATTTACAGTTACTTATCGAGCAACCGCAAACCAGTACATGCCGAATAAAGAAATTTGGATGCAACGCGCCTTTGACCTAGCCTTGTTAGGCTCAGGGCGCGTTGCACCTAATCCTTTAGTAGGTTGTGTCATTGTCAAAGGCGACCGCATCATAGGTGAAGGTTATCACCAACAGTTTGGTGGTCCACACGCAGAAGTCAATGCGATTCATTCCTCCACGGAATCGGTAGAAGGAGCGACTGCCTATGTGACCTTAGAGCCTTGCTCTCATTTTGGCAAAACACCTCCCTGTGCTGATTTACTGATTCAATCCGGCATCTCCACTGTTTACATAGCAAACCTAGATCCTAATCCACTCGTAGCAGGGAAAGGAGTTGAGAAACTAGAAGCAGCGGGCATTACTTGCCACATCGGGTTACTAGCAGAAACAGGTGAATGGATCAACCGCCACTTCTTTACCTTTCACCGGTTGAAAAGGCCTTACATTACTTTCAAGTACGCTGTTAGTGCCGATGGATTCATCGCAGGCCTTAAGGGTGCACCCGTTCAATTATCCAATGAATTATCTGCCCTTCGCGTACATCAAATGCGCGCAGAGCACCAAGGAATTTTAGTGGGGGTCCAAACCATTATCAATGATGACCCTTCTCTTACTACTCGATTAGTAGCCGGTTCGAATCCCATCCGAATCGTCTTAGATCCGTCGGGCAGAATACCATCAACGGCAAAAATCCTACAAGATGGTGGGGAAACCATCGTTTTGCGTTCATCTGCAGAAATAGCATCCTTATCCATTCAATCCATCCTAGTAGAAGGAGGAGCAAAGACGATGGAAATGTTATTTGCGGATGAACTAGTGGATGAGATTTGGAAAATCAGAAGTGCCAAAACACTTCTTGAAGGAATCTTTGAACCTAAACTGCCAGTGAAATGGCGTGCTATTGACTACCTAGGCGACGACACCTGGTTTAAATCAGTCCTAAAACCTGCGCCAGTAAGTACATATTCAGACCTAAAATAATCGCGGTAATCACCCAAACAACTCCCTGTAAGAGCGCGGAATTGGCAAATTTTCCCATCTTCTGCTTATCTCCTGTAAAGAGTACGAGCGGAATCACGGCGAAACTCAGCTGCATCGATAAGATGACTTGAGAAAATACCAACAACTCCCCTATCTTCGATTCCCCATAAATCCAAGTAATAAAGAAAGCAGGGATAATGGCAATCAACCGGGTAATCAATCGTCTTAACCACGGAGCTATTCGAAGATCAAGGAATCCTTCCATCACGATTTGACCCGCTAAAGTTCCCGTCAACGTAGCATTCTGACCCGATGCTAATAAAGCAACTGCAAATAAAATACTCGCTAATTGACTCCCTAAGACGGGATCTAATAACTGGTAGGCATCCCGGATATCTGCGACGTGGGTCAAATTATTCCCATGGAAAGCAGCCGCTGCTAAAATCAATATCCCCGCATTGATAAAAAAGGCGAAACCCAAAGAAATCGTGGAATCCCAAGTCGCATACTTGATGGCTTTCTCTTTGTCCTCGTCTGTATCCTTGATGGCACGGGTTTGGACTATACTCGAGTGCAGATATAAATTATGTGGCATCACCGTAGCTCCTAGAATTCCAATGGCCACATATAACTGACTTGGATTCATCACCACTGATGCTTGGGGAACCAAACCTCCTACGATACCTGCGATGGAAGGTTGAGAGATAAAGAGCTCGTAGGCAAAACAGCAAACGATGACAATCAAGAGGGATAACACGATAGATTCGATGACCTTGAATCCTTTGTTTTGGAAATATAATATCAAGAATACATCTAAAATCGTAATCACAATTCCCGCTAAAATCGGAATCCCAAACAACAATTGAAGCGCCAAGGCTGACCCGATCACCTCCGCTAAATCACAGGCAGCAATCGCAATCTCACAGACCACCCAGAGAAAAATAGCCACCGGTTTAGAAAAGGCATCCCCACAAGCCTGTGCTAAATCGCGTCCCGAGGCAACGCCTAATTTCAAGGCTAAATGCTGCAAAACAATCGCGAAAATACTAGAAACGAGGATAACGGATAATAAAGTGTACCCGAAAGAAGCACCCCCAGCTAAATCTGTCGCCCAGTTACCCGGATCCATATATCCCACCGCGACTAAAAAGCCTGGTCCCATAAACGCGCGTAAATTCTGCCAAAATCCATTCCCAGTAGGTACGGGAATTGTCCCAAACACTTCAGAGAGGGATTTCATTTTAGGACTAGAACGCCAAGGACTCGACATAATTGAAAATTTTGTACAATTTAAAAATAATTTTTAGATTAACCTAAAAATTTAATTTACTATCTTTACCGCATGGCCATTTCATTCACAGAAGAAAACTACTTAAAGGTTATCCACAGACTCTCAGAGGCTACTTCTGAGGACATTTCAACGAATGCAGTTGCAGAGTTGATGCAGACGAAAGCAGCATCGGTGACGGATATGTTGCGCAAGCTAGCCGATAAAGGCTGGGTGAATTACCAAAAATACCAAGGAGTTCGTTTAAGTGCAGAGGGCGAAAAAATTGCGTTGTCTATCGTTCGCAAGCACCGACTTTGGGAAGTCTTCTTAGTGGACAAAATGGGCTTTAACTGGGATGAGGTTCACGAAATTGCGGAACAACTGGAACACATCGAATCGGACCAACTAGTTAATAAATTAGACGAATACCTGGGATTCCCTAAAACGGATCCACACGGCGATCCAATTCCAAACAAAGAGGGTGTTCTACCAGAATTAGCCTATTCTCATCTATCAGATATCAAGGCAACTAAAACCTGTAAACTGATGGGTGTAGCTCAGGATTCAGCCGTATTCCTTCAGTTGTTGACTAAATTAAATCTGAATTTAGGGGCAAAATTAGACATAAAAGAGATCAACGAATTTGATCGTTCTATCTTCGTTTCGATCAACGACGCAGCTCCCATCTTCATTAGTCATGAAGTGGCGAAAAATATCCTCGTTAAAATCTAGCTTAATAAATCAAGTACCTCGTCCTCGCTCAATGCGCGTAGTATACTTTCGTCAGATGTCACTAGCTCTGAAGCCAAATCCTTTTTGCGTTGCTGTAACGCTAGGATCTTCTCCTCCACCGTTTCTTTCGATATGAACTTATAGGTGAATACGGTTTTCTTTTGGCCAATACGGTGTGCACGGTCAATGGCCTGAGCCTCCGCTGCTGGATTCCACCACGGATCTAACAAGAACACGTAATCTGCCGCGGTCAGGTTGAGACCTACCCCACCAGCTTTTAGGGAAATAAGGAAAACGGATTGACCGTCCTCTTTTTGGAAACTTTCTACTTGTCCCTTCCGGTCGACCGTACTACCATCTAGGTACGCATAGGCAATTCCACGTTCCTCTAGGGCTGCCTTGATCAAGTTCAAGTGTTGCACAAATTGACTAAAGATCAATACCTTATGGTGCTGCTCTAAAACCGTTTCTAATTTTTCTAAAACGGCCTCCATCTTGCCCGAATCTCCCGCATAGCCTTCCTCGCATAGCGATGGATGGTTCGCAAGCTGACGCAATTTCGTCAAACCCTGTAAGACAGAGAAACGCGATTTCTGCAAACCTTCATCCTTAATCTGCTTCAATAACACATCACGATAGAACGATTTCGTCTTGTCATACAAGCGCTCTTGTTCCTCGGTCATCGAGCAGTAGGTGACCGATTCCATTTTTTCTGGTAAATCTGCGGCTACTTGACGCTTCTCCCGACGCAATAAATACGGCTTAATCAAGAAATACAAACGCTTTTTCTTCTCCATATCTGCCTTCTTCTCGATAGGCAATTGGAAATGGTCTTTGAAATACCGTTGTGTTCCAAGCAGACCTGTATTGACGAAATTCATCTGGGACCACAGGTCCATCGTCGAATTCTCGAGCGGAGTTCCCGTCATGACAAGGCGGAATTTCGCATTCAATTTCTGAACGGCTTTGGTAATATTCGCTAACGGATTCTTAATCGCCTGCGACTCATCTAAAATCACATACGAGAATGCTTGTTTTTCGAACCATTCAATATCCGAACGCACCATCCCGAACGAGCACAATAGTAAGTCAATCTTGCCTATTTGTGCCTGTAATTTCTCTCTTTGCGGTCCGCTATAGACTAAAACGCGTAACTGCGGCGTAAATTTCTTCGCCTCCATCTCCCAGTTATACAACAGAGAAGTAGGCATCACGAGCAAAGTAGGCAAAGTCTCGCCTTGTTCCTTTAAGCTCTGTAATAAACAAAGAGTTTGCACCGTTTTACCCAGACCCATATCATCTGCTAAACAAGCCCCTAAGCCTGCCGCCTGACGCGTACGCATCCAACGATAACCTTCTAATTGGTACGGCCGCAAGGTTCCTTTAAAGTTCTTAGGTACAGGATATTCTTTTGCCTCAAGTGCTAAATCATTCACCGTTTTCGAGCGCAAAGCTGTCTTCACTAAATCTTGATTCTCCCACTCCTGAACTAGCTGGTAATGTTGACGACGCAAGAAGACGCCTTCTTCACCTGGACGAGTCTCGGAGAAGTAGAATAGATCTTGGTAATCATGGAACCAATTGTCCGGAATCATAGCGATGGAACCATCCGGTAAATGAAATTCTTTCTTCTTTTGTAAGATAAGCTGACGAATTTTCAAGAAGGGAATTTGGAATTCCCCAAACGAAATCACTGCCTGAATATCAAACCAGTCTAGTTTTTCACCAATGCGAATATTGATTTCTGGCTTTCCTAAGAAATACCGAGGAGCTTGCCCGTCGCCCTTAAATTGAACGACGAATCCCGCTTGATCCAGTGATTCTTTATTGGCAGTTAACCATTGAACTGCATCGCCGCGTTGAAGAAAGGCTCTACCATCGTTCTCCATCTTTAACCCTAAGGTTTTCAGTTGTTGGAAAGCGCGTTTTTCCTTCACATGGGAACGCATAATTTTTTGAAATGCGTAGCTATCCGCTTTCTTTTCAAAAAGTACATTCGCTTCTGATGACAATCCATCCCATGGGAAGCGATTATTTCCGTATTGGAAGGAAAGTACAAAGTTCCAGCGATCAGCTGCCTCTAAAGCCGCCTTCTTTTTTAAGGTTTCTTCCTCGTCTAATTTAGGGGCCGTAGGACCATAAGAAAGTAAGAATTGTACCGGTTTTTCTGTATTAGTAATCTCGAATCCCTTCGCGTGAACGGGATAACGAGCGACCATTGCCTTCACAAATTTGCGGAAGTAATCCTCTTCCATGTTCTTGGGAATCGCAACGAATTTCTTGTTCAAGAAAGGGCGTAATTTTTTGCCCTCTAGTTCTGGATTGAAGTGATATAATTTCTGGTTCATCAGCATCCAAGCCGGCTCATCGCATAACACGATGGCCTCTTTGTACTGGAACTCGAGTTTATTACCTAGGTATTTAAGCGTAGGGAAATAGTGTGTATTCTCTTCGTTACGCATGAAGTGAAATAAGACATCTACCGCCTCCGCTTCGATTTGAACGGCTTGGCGCATCGGATTTCCATCATTCCCCATAATGAAAAGCGTCTTATCCGGACAAATTAATCCAAAAACTTGACCTCTCTTCTTCTCCACAACCGACATCACCGCCTCTTGAATCTCCTTCTCCCCTTTCTCTGCATCCCATGTCTTCAAATAGAATTCCTCCATCGTCTTACGCTTCGAGGTATTGAACTTTTCAAAAACCGCCACCGGCTTCATGCTCTCAATCAAGCCCACCGCCGTGCGATCGCGATCGTCTAAGGCGTGTTCAAATTCATGGAAGTTCCGGGAAGTAAGCGTTTGGTACTCCCAAGTCAACTGACTCTTCTCATTTAATTGCACCACAAAGACTTCGAACAAATATCCGAGGCATTCGTGAGACAACAAAGAATAAACAACCTGAAAAGGTTTGTTAGGAGAGATTTTCATTTTATAAACACCCGATTTCCCGGATTACAAGAGTCAAACCTTTAAAATTAAGGTTTTTTTCTCAATTGCAAGCAAGCCCAGTTGTTTTTTGATGCTTGCGCGATAAAATTAAGTTGCTGCTTTTCAGCGGATTCCAGTAAAAGTGGAATGTCTTCTGTGTAAAAACCACTCAAGAAAAGTAAACCACCGGGCTTAATGCGCGCGGCGTAATCGGCCATTTCGGCAAGTAGAATATTGCGATTGATATTCGCTAAAAGAACATCGTATGGCGTGTCATCTTCGTCTACTATAGTTCCCAATCCAAAAGGAATTTCAGAACAGTCATTCAATCCCGCATTCTCCACCGAATTTTCCACTGACCATTCGTCAATATCGAATCCACGTACGAAGTCCGCACCACGCTTCTTTGCTACGAATGCTAGAAGTCCTGTGCCAGTACCAGCATCTAACACACTTTTGCCTGTTAGATCTACATCGAACAAAGCCTTGGTCATCAGCGAAGTTGTTTCATGGTGGCCAGTGCCAAACGACATTTTGGGATTAATCACCACCTCCATTTGGAATCCGGGTTCTGAAGGGTGAAAACTAGCTCTAATCAGCACCAAGTCCTCGATGCGAATGGGATCATAATTACTTTCCCACACCTTGTTCCAGTTTTGCTTCTCGATGCGATTCGTCTCATAGGTATCCAAGCCATATCGAGACATAATTTCTACCAGTGCCTCCTCTGAAAAGTCTACCTCCGGGCAATAGGCAATCACCCCTGAATCCGAATCCTCGAAAATATCGAATTGAATTTCGCCTAGCTCAGCGACTAAAATATCAGACAGCTCAGGACTGGCTGTAATTTTCACTTGAATCGTAGACATAGAAATTAATTAGAGGGAGGCGTGTTTTTCTTTCCGAAAACAGAAATGCCGATATAGCGCTTCGGTTGCAATCTAAAATCAAGTAATAGCTTATCCAGATCTACTAGCGTTTTATTTAGGCCTAGGTACAGGCTATCGTTCTTAATTAACTTACCTGCAGTACCTTCCCCACGTTCTAAACCTTGCACAATTTTCTTCAACGAAAGTACCGTCGCATCCACTTCTTTCAAAGTCTTGCCTATCTTCAAGGCATTTAACGAGTCGGCTACCGTATTGAATTTCGTTAACAAGGGGCGCAATTGTTTCTCAGTCTCCATCAAATCTGCAGACAATACTTTCATATTTGCGGAGATTTGTGCCACATTTGCTCGGTTATCTGTAACGATTCCATTGACAGAACCATTGATATTAGAAACCGTCTCATTGGATGTCTTTAGTAAGGTATTTAGATAGGTTCCGGTGTGGTCAAATTTGTCGGAGATTTGACGGAAGGATACCAAAAGCGAATCCGCATTCGCAATCACTGGAATGGCACGCTCTTTTAAAAGCGCAGTTACTCCTACCTCTGTTTCACCTTTCAAGAAAGAATCCTCGGGTAAATTGCCCTTGCCCTCTAATCGCAAACGAATAATTTTACCCCCTAATAAGGCCCCATCCGAAAGGACAGCTACTGTTTTATCAGGGATGACGATGTCCTGGCTAAATCGCAGGGTCACTAAAATCTTATTGCCTTTGGATGGTTGGATCTCCACTTTCTTCACCTTCCCGACCTCTATTCCATTCACCATCACCTGGTTCGAAACCATCAATCCATCTACATTATCATATTCTACGTAATAGATACGCGCTGAGGAGAATACATCGTTTCCCTTTAGAAAATTAAACCCGAAATAGAGGATTAAGAAGGCTAACAATGCCAAAAACCCTACTTTTAACTCATTGCTTTTGAACATCGTATCTATTTTTCGATTTCTTCTTTGTATGCTTTGAACGCGGTGGCAATGGCTGTTGCCACTTCGTTTTGTCCTTTTTCAGAAGCTAAATAATTTTCTTCCTCCGGGTTCGTTAAAAATCCCGTCTCTACTAATACACTGGGCATCGCCGTACGCCAAATTACTAAAAATCCAGCTTGTTTTACCCCAAAACTCTTGCGTTGATAGGTCTTCGAAAATTGTTCCTCCACCTTCGAGGCAAATTTCACCGAACTGGCCATGAAAGCACTTTGATAATTCGCCATCATAATGTGAGCTAATGGTGAATTAGGGTCAAAACCATCGTAAGTCTTTTGATAATCTTTCTCTTGCAAAATGACAGAGTTCTCACGCTTGGCTACATTTAAATTACCATCTGTTTTATGCAAACCCATCGTGTAGGTTTCTGTTCCGTAAGCATTTTTATTCACCGCGGCATTGCAATGTACCGAGATAAATAAATCAGCTTTATTGCGGTTTGCGATATTAGCTCGTTCATTTAATTCAATGAACGTATCTGTGTCCCGCGTATACACAATCTTCAATTCTGGATGGGCAGATTTCAGCTTTTTCCCTAATTCTTGAATGATTTTCAACGTTACAATCCCCTCGTGAGAACCTTTCGGCCCAGAACAACCGGGATCTTTTCCTCCGTGACCGGCATCTAAACAAACGACTTTTATTCGATTCTTAATGTCTCCCTTCTGAAAACCACTAGGCGTCCAAGCAGTCAGCAATAAACCCAACGAAAAAAATAAACCGATAGATTTTATCTGATTAAACATTATTTTCTAATTGTTACACGTTGATAACAAGCAAAGATGTAATTTTGTAGGCTTGTATTTAATAAGTACAAATATAATTTTTAAATTCCATTTGGTAAAGAAATCCACATATTACCTTTTTATTACGCTGCTTGTCCTTTTTGCCTCTATTTCAGAAGCGAAAGCACAACGGATAATCTCGACGGATACTTTACAAAAATCCATTCCTAAAGACACGGCCGCTAAATTAGAGACCACCGTTTTCTATTCTGCCCTGGACTCCACGATATTAGATGCAGAAAAGCAAATCGTAAATCTATATGGAGGAGCCAAAGTAAAATACGGCGAAATCTCTCTAGAGGCGAATTATATCCGCCTTGACTGGGCTAAGAATGAGGTTTACGCCATCGGAACGCAGGATACACTGACGAAAAAAATGATCGGGCTCCCCGTATTCTTACAAGGAAGAGATAAATACGATTCCGACGAGATTCGCTATAATTTCAAAACCAAACGGGCGATCATTAAAGGAATTGTCACACAACAAGGGGAGGGATTTGTACAAGGGAAAAATGTTAAAAAAGATGAAGAGGAGAACCTATACATCCGAAATGCGATTTATACCACCTGTAATTTAACCCATCCACACTTTCACATCAAAGCGAATAAGATTAAAGTGGTGGGAAAGAAAGAGATTGTTTCCGGGCCATTTCATTTTGAACTGAATGATATCCCATTGCCCATCGGTTTACCTTTTGGCTTTTTCCCTTATTCTCAGCCCAAAGAGGCTGGAAAATCAGGTATTCTAGTACCTAACTATGGTGAGGAGCCGAGTGGCAGAGGTTTTTATTTACGAGATGGAGGCTATTATTGGGCTGCCAGCGAAAATATTGGCATCAGATTCACGGGTCAAATTTACTCTAAAGGTGGGTGGGGCTTAGGTGTAAATTCGCAATACAATAAACGGTATCGATATACGGGTAGTTTCAATTTAGCTTTAAATCGCAATAGCAATGGAGAAGAGTTTAATCCCTCCAAAAGAACCGATTTTTCTCTTCAATGGGCCCACTCTCCGCGAAGCTTAGGAAATTCTAGTTTTTCTGCCTCCGTGAATCTGGCCTCTAATTCCTATAACCAGTACAATTCGTTTAATACGCAGCAATACCTTTCAAATACAATCGGTTCATCGGTACAATATTCTAGAAATTTTGGCCAAACGGTTCGCACAAGCGTCAACCTTCGAATCAACCAGAATACGAGTACACGAGTATTTGATGCGGGAACTGATTTTAACTTTGGACTAAACCAAATTCAGCCATTTAAAAAGAAAAACGCTATAGGGGATCGTTTTATCGATCAATTCCGAATTGGTTTAGACTTTTCTGGCGGTATTTCAATGACGAACCAAGTAGGTGACCCCTACACCCGTTATGAATTCGATGTCTACCCACGTTCTTCTAATGCGCTTAGGGGTACTATTCAAAAGCCATTTATTCCCACGGGCGACGATGATGTACCTGCAGGAGTAATTCCGGTGGATGCAAGTACGCTTCCGATTCTTTGGGAAAAAGCCCAGACGAAATTTAATTATAGCATCCCCCTATCCTTGCCTAATTTAAAGTTAACGAAACATATTAATCTGACCCCTGGGGTAGCCTGGTCTGGAAATATGTACACAAGATCATATAAATACACCTATGTAGCGGCGGATTCAACAGTCAGAATTGATACAGTAGGAGGTTTACCTAAATTTAACTCTCAAATTTCCTATACAGCCAGCATGAATACCCGCTTATTCGGAACTTTGCGATTTAAAAAAGGTCGATTGGAAGCTGTACGTCATACGGTCGTTCCATCCATCAGTTTTAACTATACGCCTGATTATTCAGAACCCGAATTTGGGTATTTCCAAGATGTCAGAATCAACAATCGGAAATTTATCAATTCAGAAGGGAAGGAACAAATTGGTGATATTAGGCGTATAAGCACATTTGATCCGCGTACCTTGAGTTATGGAGGTGCCTCAGGGTCCATTTCATTCGGTATTCAAAATACGTTAGAAGCTAAATTGAGAACCAAGTCGGATACCGCAAGCGTGCTCACAGAGAAGGTGCGAATCCTGGATAATTTTGGTTTAAGTGGAAGCTATAATTTTCTGGCAAAAGAATATGGATTATCTAACATCGGATTTAATGTAGCATCAAGGGTGAAAGATTTTGACATCAATCTAAGTGGAAGCTTTGACCCCTATTTATATGTGGAGGATCCCTTATTTTTTGACGTAGGGAGAAGGACGCCAGACTTAATGTTCAGCCAAGGGGCAGGATTAGCGCGATTGCAAGGATTTAATTTCTCCTTAGGTCGACGCTTCTCTCCTACTAAGCCGAAGCCGAAGGAAAATAAAAATGCCAGCGAGGCACAGATGAATCAAATTAACCGAAATCTAGACGACTTTATCGACTGGAATGTGCCTTGGAATTTCTCTTTCTCCTATCAATTCAGTCTGAATAGAACTGGCTTAGCTTCCCCGCAAAATATCAGCGGTCTTAGCTTCCAAGGTGACATAAGCCTTTCCGAAAAATGGAAAATTTCCATGAGTTCTGGATTTGACTTTAAGTACAAAGGGTTGACGTACACGAATATGTCTGTGCACCGCGATTTACATTGCTGGGAAATGAACTTTAATTGGACACCTATCGCGAGCCCATTCTACGGGCGTGCGAGTAACTATTCCTTTGACCTTCGCGTAAAATCTACGCTATTACAGGACCTAAAACTCTCTCGTAGACGCAGTTTCTATGACAAAGGTGGTTTCTAGTTTAACTTGGATTTAAAGGCCTTCAAGAATTTATCCATCTTAGGTTTGATGACGATTTGGCAGTAAGGCTCTGTCCCATTCTCATTGAAATAGTTCTGATGGTAATCTTCTGCTACATAAAATTCTGACGCTGGGGTAATCTCTGTTACAATTGGATTAGGAAAAACTCGTTGATCATTTAGTTTTTTCCTCCACGACTCTGCCTCTTTTTGCTGTTCTGGTGTATGGAAAAATACCGCACTGCGGTATTGCGTGCCCGTATCTGCCCCTTGTCTATTTAAAGTAGTAGGATCATGTGTCTGCCAAAAAATCTCCAGCAAGGTCGCCACACTTACTTCATTCGGATCATAACTCAATTGGCAAACCTCCGCATGACCTGTCAGTCCTGAACAAACTTCCCGGTAGGTTGGATTCTTCATCTTACCCCCCATATAACCAGATGTAACTGATTTCACCCCTTTCACACGCTGAAAAACAGCCTCTACACACCAGAAGCATCCTGCTCCAAACGTAATTTTCTCTAATTTCTGATCCATCTTATTTGTTTGCTTTTTTTGACCTGACACACCTCGTTCTCCAGCACTTCCACAGGAGAAATGAAAAGCGCTCGTGATGATACTCAACACTATTACTGTAATTTTTGAGATCTTTTTCATCTTATATTATTTTTTAGCACTAATTTCGCTTCCCAAATTACCCAATTTTCGTTCAAACTTGAAACAATCCTGGAAAGTCGCCTTTGAAGATCGCACCTTTGCGCTACAATTCGTAGCAGCACTAGCTGTATTCCTAATTTTTCCTTTTAAAGCGGATGATTATTTCCAATGGATTCAATTGCGTGAAGGTATTCAGTGGAACGATCCACTACTTAACGTACTTCCTGCCCTAAATGTTTCCTATCCGATTTTTGGCATCATTTATTTGTCCGTTATTTACTTGTTATATCGGTTGTTACAAGATCCTAAAAGATTCCTTTGGTTCGCCTGGGCCTTCAATATGGAGACCGGATTCCGTTTTTTAAGCATCTATTTTGTGGCCTTAAATCCCCCCGCAGGCCTAGTAGATTTACATGATCCTTTGGCGGAGATTTTCATCTATGGTGAAAATATGGCCATCACGAAAGATTTATTCTTCTCGGGACATACAGCCACGATGGTTTTTGTGTGCTTTTTTTTGCCTTCCAGTCGAGAAAGAAGAATTGCCATCGGACTGAGTTTAGTCCTTGTGACCCTACTGCTTATTCAACACGTGCATTACAGTTTAGATATAGCAGCTGCACCACTTTTTACCTTGGCAGCTATCTGGATTGTTAAAAAGGCAGGAATTATTTAATCGATTTCTTATCAAGCGTCTCAAACACAGAATTGTTTGATTTGTACTCTGGAATTATCTCCTTGATTTTAGCAACAATGGAATTATTATTTCCACTCGACAATAAGTGATTTAAATCGTTTGTCGCCACTTCCATATAAGCATAGGAAGGCGTATTTACTTCTGCAATCAAAATCTTAGGATGGTGGGTAGGTAGCGTATTCTCATCGTTATTCAATAACTCCTCATACAACTTTTCTCCTGGACGTAAACCCGTATATCTGATTTCAATATCTTTATCTACTCTCAAGCCACTTAAAGTAATCATCTTCTTAGCCAGGTCTATAATCTTCACAGATTCGCCCATATCAAATACAAATACTTCTCCGCCTTGTCCCATGGTCGCAGCTTCTAATACGAGCTCACATGCTTCAGGAATGGTCATAAAATACCGAGTAATCTCTGGATGTGTAACTGTTACCGGACCACCACGCTCAATTTGTTTCTTAAATAGGGGTATCACTGACCCATTAGATCCCAATACGTTTCCAAAACGAGTGGCAATAAACTTCGTCTTTACCCCTTCCAATTGATTCATAGACTGAGTATACATCTCCGCCAAACGCTTCGTCGCTCCCATCACATTCGTAGGATTCACCGCCTTATCCGTTGAAACCATCACAAATTTTTCAACACCTACTTCGGAGGCCATTTCAGCCAAAATCCGCGTTCCAATCACATTGGTTTTAATCGCTTCATACGGATTATTTTCCATCAAAGGGACATGCTTATAAGCCGCAGCATGGAAAATTATATTAGGCTGATGACTCTTAAAAATCTTAGCTATACGTCGCGTATCAGATACATCAGCCACATTAACAATAAGCTGTACGTTGGCGGGAACTTTGCCCGCTAATTCATACTCTAAATCATATAACGCTGACTCAGCCTGATCCACCAGTACAAGTTTAGAGGGGAAATAAGCGATAAGCTGACGGACGATTTCACTTCCAATGGATCCCGCTGCGCCGGTTACTAGTATCACTTTGCCTGAAATCTCCTCACCAATCCGCTTATTGTTCATTTGGATCACCTCACGACCCAATAGATCCTCAATCTTTACGTTATGAATTTGATTCATGGCAAACTCACCTTCCACCCATTTATCGACAGGAGGTAAAGCTTTAACTACTACGCCACGATCTAAGAAGATATCTGAAATTTTGCGTTTCGATTTAGCCGACATATTGTTGATGGCCATAATAACCTCCATTCCATCATTCGAGCCTACAAACTTATCCAATACCTCTGGCAAGCTAAATACCTTGATACCTTCAATCGTTTTCCCAATCTTGGATTCATTATCATCAATAAAGCCTAGAATTTTATAGTTAGTGGAACGGTCCGTTTGGAACACATTCTTAGTCAACATCCCTGTATAACCAGCTCCATAGATAAGTACCCCAATGGTGGGTTTAAATTGATTAACAAATGACTCATAAAAGCTCTTCACAAAGAAGCGAAGAATAACCATCCAGAAAAGACAGATAAAAAAGTCAATTATTAATATGGAGGCTGATAAATTAAATACGTGTTCAAAACCTAACGTATTTCTGATCACTCCGGATACTAAAACGGCCCCTACTGTTCCTGTGAAAACAGCCTTTAAAATAAGAATAGCGTCCTCAATACTCGTGTGCCGAATAATTCCTGCATAGGATTGGAAGAACAAAAACGCTAATAAGCGCAATCCAAGTACAAAGACTAATTGGGATGCAAATACGGTTAAATCAATTTCCGAAAGCTGGAAATTCATCCGTAATAAGGTAGCAATAGAGAAGGAGAAGATGACAATCAGTGAATCAAAGACTAATACGAGCCATCTCGAGAGAAAGCGATTCGAATATTTCCGAATGAAGGAAGACTTCGTCATAATAGATTGTACTAAAACACGGGCACACAGGTGAATTAATGAACATTCAAAATTACCAATTAATTCACCAAAACAAATGCAAACTTATTAAACGGCAAATTTTGTCGACGAACGGATTACGAATTACCAAATCCTGGAGCCGTTAAATTAACGATTGAATCCGATTTCATGACCATTACACGTTCATCACGGATGTTAGTCATGTATCCAATAGCAGTAACATCCGCGATCTTCTCCACTTTAGGGAAATCCTCTTGAGAGACCGTAAATAGTAACTCATAGTCCTCTCCCCCATTCAAGGCAGCCGTTAATGGACTTAAATTAAATTCTGTAGCTGAGAGATACGTCTCATCATCAATTGGAATATTTTTTTCAAAAATACGCGCGCCTAATCCCGATGCATTACATAAATGAATAATCTCAGAAGCTAATCCATCCGAACAATCGATCATCGAAGTAGGCACCACTCCTAGTTCTCTTAATTCATGAATGATATCAAAGCGGGCCATCGGTTTAAGCTGACGTAAAACGACATAACTTTTGCCCTCTAATTCAGGTTGCATTTCTGGATTAGACAAAAACACTTGTTTTTCTCTTTCCAATGAATGTAATCCCATCAAGGCAGCACCTAGATCCCCTGAAACACAAAGTACATCATTTGCTTTTGCTGTTCCTCGCTTTACTAACTTATCCGCTTCTACCACTCCCGTTGCCGCCATGGACAAAATCAATCCCTGCGGACTAGAAGTCGTATCCCCTCCTACCACATCCACTTTGTATTCTTCGCACGCTAATCGAATTCCTTCGTACAAAGCATCTACCGATTCCACCGAAAAACGATTTGATAAACCCAATCCAATCATGATTTGCGTAGGAATTGCATTCATAGCAGCAATATCAGACAAAACCACCGAAACTGCCTTAAACCCTAAATGTTGCAATGGTGTATAGGCTAAGTCAAAATGAACTCCTTCAATTAATAATTCGGTCGTGGTCACCACCTTATTCCCTTTAGGATCTAAAACCGCCGTATCATCACCAATACCCAGTTCTGTCCAGTCTTGATTTCCTGTGAATTGTAAGGCTAGGTGATTAATTAATCCAAATTCGCCAATTTCGCCAATTTCAGTTCTCTTTTCCATATATAACGCAAAAAGCCGCCACAAGGACGGCTTTCCATTTTTTAAATCGTATTAATTCACTAAAGCTAGTTTTACAATGGCACTACTTGCCTTCACATAGGCCGTTGTTTGTTGTAAACTTAAGGTTGTCGCAGTAGGTGTTGCCAAAATTGAATAAGTTATTATTCCGCCCGTTCCTGTAGGAGCTCCTGCCGAGCTGGTAAGTCCATTAAGTGTCAAGCTTTTACCATCAGTTGAAACGGAATAAGTCCCTGTGAAAATTTTCCCATCAAATTCAGTTAACGTAACAGCACTTCCAGCGGAAAGATCAAGTTTAAACTGAGAATAACCTTGTACAACATTAGAAGTACTTGTTTTATCATATTTAGTGACCCCGTCCCATTGAGCGGAACTAGCTGTCCAAACCTTCTTAACTAACGTGGCCACATCTACCGTAGGGGTCGGTGGTACCGGTGTAGGTGCAGGATCTGATCCTGCTCCACTGCATGCCATAACGGCTATAGCACAGATTAAGAAAATGAAATTTTTCATAGTGATCTATTTTAGTGTGTAAAATTAAAAATCTTTCTGAAAAAAAGGCGGGTTTGCCTCTTTTTATTTAGCTTCGTAAAAAATATGAAGACCTATACGCGTGGACAATTAGCCCTTCGAAATGGGCAAGATAAACCTGAGATTTGGGTGGCTTTCCAGGGTCTCATTTACGACATGACCCATTCCAAATTATGGAAAAACGGGAAGCATTACGAACATTGGGCTGGCCAAGATTTGACCCCTGAGCTCGCTGATGCACCGCATTCTGAGAAAGTCTTTGAGAAATTCACGCCCATTGGAATCCTAGCTTAATTATGATATTAATCGTTGAAAGTGGTTCGACTAAAACAGCATGGAGGCTAATAAAGGATCCGTTATCCCCTTATGAAAGCTTTAACAGTGCGGGTATCAATCCCTACTACCAAACAACCGATGAGATTACTTCGGCGCAAGCGGCGGTTTTAGGCGAATTTGCAGACCTCCCCATCCAAGCTATTTATTATTACGGCACAGGAGTTACGGGTGAGGCGCAATGCGAGGTGATTGCAGCCGCCTTTAGACCGTATTTCCCTAGCACCTGTTTGCTTGAAATACAGAACGACCTTATCGCTGCTGCTAGATCGCTATGTGGTAAAGAGTCAGGGATTGCGTGTATTTTAGGAACGGGATCTAATTCCGGTTATTGGGATGGCGGGCGAATTTCTGCACAAATTCCCCCATTGGGATTTTGGTTAGGAGATGAGGGGAGTGGGGGACATTTAGGCAAATTGTTACTCTTGAGTTATTTGCACGGACAAATGCCTGTCGAGATTCGGGCCGTTTTTGAGAAACGATTTGGGGTATTGGATAGACTTTCGGTTTTAGACAAGGCCTACAAACAAGCATTTCCAAATCGCTGGTTTGCTGGTTTTTCTAAATTTTTGTTTGATCACCGCCGAGATGCCTTTTGTTATGGTTTAATCGAACAATCTTTTGATGCCTTTATTTCCCTGTATTTAAAACGCTACACGGAGGCGCCCGTTTTTCATTTCACAGGTTCTGTGGCCTTTTATTATTCAGATATTTTAAAACAGGTGATGAAAAAAAATAGTTTACCTATAGGCCATATCAGCGAGGGTCCCATGGCTGGACTTTGCTTGTACCACAAGGGGGAATTTTGGCCATAAATTCGTAAATTGCGGCACTTGAAAAAAAGCCTAAGACAACAAACTAAAACACTACCTATGACATCACACATTAAATCCATAGGAACAAAGCAAAAAGCACTTCAAATCAATTTAGATCGCAGTATCTACGGTTCTTTTGCCGAAATCGGAGCGGGTCAAGATGTAGCAGCTAACTTTTTCAAGGCGGGTGGCGCTTCCGGTACTATTGCCAAAACCATCTCTGCTTATGACATGGCTTTTTCAGATGCCATCTATGGTGAAGAGGCCTCTGGAAAATATGTATGCGAGCCGCGTTTAATGAAGATGTTAAACCGGGAGTTTAAATTATTGAATGTTCGTTTAACGGATACTGCCGCAGAGAAACGCTTCTTTGCCTTCGCTGATACCGTCTCTGCCTTGAATTTTCAAAAGACCAATGACGCTCACGGCTGGATTGGACTTCGTTTCCAATTAACGCCAAACGGCGGATTCAATGACGTGGTTATCCACGTCAATATGCTCGATAATGACAACATCCTGCAACAGCAAGCCTTAGGTATCATTGGGGTGAATTTGTTATTCGGTTGCTACCATTATTACGATAATCCAGAGAAATTACTCTTATCCTTATTAGATGATTTGTCCAAAGACCGGATCGAAATCGATATGATTCGCTTCGAGGGACCGGACTTCAAGGAGGTGGATAATCGCTTGATGTCATTGTATTTAGTGAAGCATGGGTATACACAGGCGGCCGTTTTTGGTCCGGATGGAAAGGTGATGCAACCCTATGATGCTTTGGCAAAAAAACACATCGTAGCCGTTCGCGGCCGTTTCCGTCCGGTGACGAATATCTTCTCGGACATGTTAAAGAAAGGCGTCGCTCAGTTCGAACAAGAGCCCGATGTGGACGATGATAAAATCTGCGTGCTGTCTGAATTGACACTAAAAAGCTTAGAAAATGATACACACAAGATTGATGAAAAAGACTTCTTAGATCGCGTGGATATTTTGTGCTCCTTAGGCCAAACGGTGTTAATCTCTAACTTCCACGAATATTTCAAATTAGTCGACTTTTTAAGTCAATTCTCTAAGTTAAAGATGGCCCTCGTCATGGGTATGCCTAACTTAGAATACATCTTTGAGGAAAAACACTACATAGACGTTCCGGGTGGAATTATGAGTGCTTTTGGCTGTTTGTTTGGCCAAAACATCAAATTATACCTTTACCCTACTGTGGATGAAAATGGGGCGATTATTCACCTGAAAAATTTCCAACCAGAGGCTCATTTGAATGGGTTATTCCAATATCTAGTAGAAAATCAAAAGCTGGCGGAGATCCAAAAATACGATGAGAAACTGATGAATATTCGGACCGATAAGGTACTCGAAATGATTCAATCCGGTGGCGAAGAATGGGTGCCATTAGTACCCAAATCGGTCGCTAAAATGATCAAAGAGAATTCGCTCTTTGGCTACCAAGCCTAATAAAAAAGCCCTGATCTGAACTTCACCCAAAAAATTGTCTAACTTTTTGGATGCAGTTCAATCTCTCAGGGCTTTTTTTATTTCATTAGATCGATAAACTGATCAAATAAGTAACGAGAATCATGTGGTCCTGGACTAGCCTCCGGGTGATGTTGCACCGAGAAGGCTTTGCGACCTTTCACACGTAAACCTTCTACCGATTGGTCGTTCAGGTTTATATGTGTCAATTCTGCCTGGTCAGATGCCTTCAACTCCTCCATCTTCACAGCAAAACCGTGGTTTTGAGAAGTGATTTCTGAAAGACCTGAGATTAAATTCTTCACCGGATGATTTAAGCCACGGTGTCCATTGTGCATTTTGTACGTAGATAAACCTACCACTTGCGCTAAGATTTGGTGACCTAAACAGATACCAAACACTGGTTTATCACTTTTCAAGAAATCAGTCACCGTGTCAATTGCATAGGACATCACCGCAGGATCGCCAGGGCCATTCGAAACGAAGTACCCATCTGGATTCCAAGCCGCAATTTCAGAAAACGATGTCTTCGCAGGGAACACTTTTAAATAGCAACCACGCTCAGCAATATTCGATAAAATGCTTCTTTTTACCCCTAAATCTAATACCGCTACTTTACGCTCTGATTTTTCATCACCTACAAAATAGGCTTCTTGCGTACACACTTGTGATGATAATTCTAAGCCTTCCATGGATGGAATTTTATCCAAAGCAGCCTTTAACGCCGCTTCATCAAAAATTTCTGAAGAGATCAAGCAGTTCATCACTCCTTTTGTACGAATGTGACGTACTAAAGCGCGCGTGTCAATACCTGAGATTCCAACAATTCCAGCATTTGCTAAGTAGTCTTGCAATGAACCATCAGCCGTTTCACGCGAGTGAACGCTGGCAAATTCGTTACACACCATACCGGCGATTTGGACCTTGTTCGATTCCGCCTCTTTCTCCTGCATCACCCCGTAGTTTCCGATGTGAGCCGTGGTATTAATGATTACCTGACCTGCATAAGAAGGATCAGTATAAATCTCTTGATAACCCGTCATACCGGTGTTAAAACAGATCTCACCTCCGTGAGTTCCTATTTTTCCTAGTGCTTTCCCGTGGAATATAGTTCCGTCTTGTAATAATAAAACCGCTGGTGTAGACTCGGTAAATCTCATAATATGCTGTTATAAAATAAGGGTCAAATACTCATTACCTAAAAAAAGGGCTTCAACGGAAAGTTGAAGCCCTTTAAAAAAATTG
>CAILUB010000184.1 GCA_903837305.1 uncultured Cytophagaceae bacterium | reverse complement strand
TGCTTGAAATTACGGATAATTTTTAAATTGTTGTACCTTTGTGCTTTGATAAGATAGCATGGAATTAAATTTACTGACTGCCATATCTCCGGTTGATGGTCGTTACCGCAAACAAACCGCCGCACTCGCTCCTTATTTTTCTGAATTTGGTTTGATCCAATACCGGGTGCGCGTTGAAATCGAATACTTTATTGCACTGTGCGAAATTCCTTTGGCCCCTTTAAAAGGTTTCCCTAAGGAGCATTATGCGGCATTGCGCTCCATGTACTCGAATTTCACAGAGGCGGATGCGACCTGGATTAAGGATACGGAGAAGGTAACAAACCATGACGTGAAGGCGGTAGAATATTTTATCAAAGACCGGATGTTAGCCCTGCCTGGCGATATGAGCCCCTTTGTGGAGTTCATTCACTTTGGCCTAACGTCACAAGATATTAACAATACAGCGATTCCATTATCGATTGCTGAAGCTCATCGCGAGGTGATTTTACCAGCTTACCAAGCAGTGGGGGCGACTTTAGAAGCATATGCAACCGAGTGGAAAGAGATTCCTTTGTTAGCGCACACACACGGACAACCGGCTTCACCTACACGTTTAGGTAAAGAAATCAAGGTTTTTGCCGAGCGTTTGAATCGTCAATTAGACCTGTTAGCGCAGGTACCCTTTACGGGTAAATTTGGTGGAGCAACGGGTAATTTCAATGCGCATCAGGTTTCATTCCCAGAAATTAATTGGCCACAATTTGCGGCGAAATTGCACGCAGATTTAGGGATCAAGCGTAGCCAATACACGACCCAAATCGAACATTACGATAATTTAGCAGCCTATTTCGATGGCTTGAAGCGTTTAGATACCATTTTGATTGACTTGTCGAGAGATATTTGGCAATACATCTCGATGGGGTATTTCAAGCAAAAGATCAAAGCAGGAGAAATTGGGTCTTCTGCGATGCCTCATAAGGTAAATCCGATTGATTTTGAAAATGCAGAAGGTAATTTAGCTATGGCGAATGCTTTCTTTGAATTCTTGTCAGCAAAGCTTCCAATCTCCCGCTTGCAGCGTGATTTAACGGATTCGACGGTATTGCGTAACGTGGGAACGCCTTTGGCGCACGTCGTGATCTCTTTGAATTCCTTGCAACGCGGTTTGGGTAAATTAGAATTGAACAATAGCAAAATCCAACAGGATTTAGAAGATAACTGGGTGGTCATCGCGGAGGCAATCCAAACGGTATTGCGTCGTGAAGCATTCCCTAAACCGTATGAGGCATTGAAAGATTTGACGCGCCACCACGGAAAGATTGATCAAGCTGTTTTCCATTCATTCATTGATGGCTTAGCCGTTTCGGATGCGATCAAGGCAGAATTGAAATTAATCTCACCATTTAACTTCGTAGGCCGCGACGAAAACTAAGCCGCAACCCCTGATACTAGATACTGATAAGATTAGAGATAATAGAGTAGAGAGTAGAGATGGTGAATGGTAAGTGGTGAATGTTCCCCTTCGGACTACTGCCCACTGCCCACTGCCGACTGCCCACTGTCCACTGAAAACTGCCCACTGTTATGAACCACCGCCTCATGCACCTCGCCCTTGTGGTAGCCGATTACGACGAAGCCATCGCTTGGTACACGGAAAAATTGGGTTTCACTTTAGTGGAAGATACGGTTTTGAGTGATGTGAAGCGTTGGGTTTTGGTGCAGCCGTCTGGAGAGGGTTCTTGTCAATTACTTTTAGCAAAAGCGGCGACGGACGAACAAAAATCGAGAGTAGGAAATCAGACCGGAGGACGCGTATTTCTGTTTTTGCATACGGATGATTTTGAAAGGGATCATGCGAATTTGATCGCTCAGGGCATTACGATTGTCCGCGGTCCGAGCGAGGAAGAATATGGTAAAGTGCTCGTATTCGCCGATTTATACGGAAATTTGTGGGATTTGATCGGTTAAAATTTTGATTTTACAGATTTCGCTCTACATTTGTATCAAATAACAACACAATGACAAAAGCAACATACAACAAAAACTGGTGGCAAGGATAACAATCCCTGAACAGTTTCGCTGTGTGTACATGATATGTTTACTAAAGGCTTGCTGTTCAACAGTAAGCCTTTTTTTATTAATTTTGCCCTTTGAAACATGTCTAGCATAACTATACGAACTTCACGGAAAACACTTTTGGCAGATACACTGACGCCAATCGGAATCTTTTTGAAGATTCGCAAAAACTATAAAAATTCTGTCATTCTAGAATCGGCAGATTACCACGGCAAGGAGCACGGCTTTTCGCACATTGCCTTTGATCCAATTGCTCGTTTCGAATTAACAGATTCGAAAGTCACGCAAACTTTTCCAGACGGAACGCAGGAGAACTTCACCTTAGCGAATCGTCATGATGCCGTAGCGGCGTTGAAGAGCTTTGCGGATCGCTTTGATTTTAAGAAGGAAAAGGGAGATTCGCCGATGGCGAATGGACTTTTTGGCCATATCTCCTATGATGCGGTGACCTATTTCGAGGATATCGATATTCAGGCTAAAAACCCTGAATCAGAAATCCCGTCTATTCGGTATTATGTGTACCGTTACGTGGTGGCGGTGAATCATTTTAACAACCAAATGAGCCTCTACGCGCACAGCTACGATGGTTCTGAGCCTTCCTTTGACACCATTACTTACTTATTAGACATGCCGCATTATGCGACTGCTTCTTTCGCTCGTCAAGGGGAAGAGGTGAGTAATTTAACGGAAGACCAAACACGTGAAATCGTCAATACCTGTATCAAACATTGTTTGCGCGGGGATGTATTTCAAATCGTTCCCTCTAGACGTTTTGCGCAAAAGTTCCAAGGCGATGATTTTCAAGTCTATCGTGCCCTTCGCTCGGTGAATCCATCGCCCTATTTGTTCTATTTTGATTATGAGGAATACCGGATTTTTGGAGCCTCTCCAGAGAAGCAGATTAAAATTGAGGGTTCAGTCGCAGAGATTCATCCGATTGCAGGAACATTTAGACGTTCAGGCGATGATGCCCGTGATGCGGAATTAGCCCAGGCTTTGATCGCGGATCCAAAAGAATCGGCAGAACACGTGATGTTAGTGGATTTAGCTCGAAACGATTTAAGTCGTTCGGCGGATAATGTGAAAGTGGAGACGTTCAAGGAGGTTCAATTCTTCTCGCACGTGATTCACTTGGTTTCCAAAGTAACAGGTCACTTGCAAAAGGGCGTGAATCCATTACAAATGGTGGCGGATACATTTCCGGCCGGCACATTAAGTGGCGCGCCGAAGCACAATGCGATGACGATAATTAACCGTTTGGAGCCTACGAATCGGGCTATCTATGGCGGGGCGATCGGATTTATGGATTTCGAAGGCAATTTCAATCACGCCATCGCGATCCGTACGTTTTTGAGTAAAGGAGATACCTTATTTTTCCAAGCTGGAATGGGCGTAGTCGCGAAATCCGTGGTGGAAAGTGAGATGCAGGAAATTCACAATAAACTAGCCGCCTTGCGCAGAGCATTAGAGGTAGCAGAAAATTTAGCCTAAGGATATGAAAGTTTTAGTGATAGATAATTACGATTCCTTTGTGTACAATTTGGTCTACCTATTGAAGGAATTAGGCGCAGAGGTGGACGTATTTCGCAATGATAAAATTTCCCTAGAGGAAGTGGGTAAATACGATCAAATCTTGTTGTCGCCGGGTCCAGGGATTCCGTCGGAGGCAGGGATTATGATGGATTTATTGAAGGAATATAAGTCGACCAAAAAAATTCTAGGCGTCTGCCTAGGACACCAAGCAATTGCGGAGGCTTTTGGCTCTCAACTGAGCAATATGGGTGAGGTATTACACGGCGTTACCACGGAATGTGTGGTGACGGATCCGACAGAACGCTTGTTCTTAGATATTCCATCCCGTTTCGAAGTTTGCCGTTACCACTCGTGGACGGTAGTTCCTTCGACGATGCCAAGTGAGCTAAAGATCACGGCGCAAGATGACAAAGGTTTTGTGTTAGCGGAGGCGCATTCGAAATACGATGTGCGCGGGGTGCAATTCCACCCGGAGGCGTTTTTAACGCAGCATGGATTGCAAATGATTAAAAATTGGATGAAATAAAAATGAAGAATATATTAAATAAACGGGTTTCGGGAGAGGCATTAGCGGAGAATGAGGCAAGAGAAATTATGCTGCGTATCGGGCAAGGAGAAATAAACCCAAGTCAAATCGCTGCTTTTTTATCCTCTTATTGGTTCAACCCGATTCAAGTGGATGAGCTAAAAGGTTTCGTTTCCGCGATGATGGAATTAGCTGTTACGGTGGATCTATCGGAGTTTGACGCGATGGATGTGTGCGGAACGGGTGGAGATGGAAAGGATACCTTTAACATTTCCACGACGTCCTCTTTCATCATTGTAGGTGCCGGCCAAAAAATTGCCAAGCACGGCAATCACGGCGTTTCTTCTTCGGTAGGTTCGTCGACGGTTTTGGAGTTTTTGGGATTGAAATTTACGAATGACCCTAAGATCTTGAAACGCAAGATGGAAACAGCGGGGATGTGCTTCTTGCACGCACCTCTTTTCCACCCAGCAATGCGCTTCGTGGGCCCTATCCGCAAGGAATTAGGGATGAAGACCTTCTTTAATTTATTAGGGCCTTTATTGAATCCTGCCAAAGTAACCAAGCAAATATCTGGCGTCTATTCGCCAGAAGCGTTCGCCTTGTACGAAGGATTTTTTGCGGGTTCCGGCAAACAATACGGCATCGTTTATGCGGAAGATGGCTATGACGAAATCTCGTTGACATCCGCTTTTCGCTTGACAACCCCATCGGGAGCGGCGATCTACAATCCAAGCGATATCGGCTGTGAGGTCGTGGCACAGTCTGAATTGTTCGGCGGGTCTACCGTAGAGGCTTCAGCTGATATGCTGTATAAAATATTACAACGTGAGGGCACCCCTGCACAAACCCAAGCGGTATTAGCAAATGCGGGGGCTGGTTTATTTGTCGCAGGCAAGGCCGGAACGTTAGTCGAAGGTTATGCCGTAGCGAAAGAATCTTTAGATAGCGGTCGTGCGTTCCAGGCCTTCAAGAAATTTATAATGGATTAAGATGAGCATATTAGACCAAATCATATCCACCAAAAGACAGGAAGTCGCCGCATGTAAAGCACGCACCACGACTGCTCAGCTCGAAAAACAGGGTTTTTTCGCGCGGGCATGTCATTCTTTGTCGATGTCTTTAGTTCAGCCGGCTTCCACGGGAGTCATTGCTGAATTCAAGCGTAAATCCCCATCGAAAGGCATCATCAATGATCGGATGGGTGTGGATGTGGTGACAAAAGGTTATGTGGAGGCGGGTGCGGCCTGTTTATCGGTGTTGACGGATGAATCCTATTTTGGAGGAACTTATGCCGATTTTGATTTAGCACGTCGCACGAACCCGAATACGCCTATTTTGCGCAAAGACTTTATGATCGATGAATACCAAATCATCGAAGCAAAGTCCATGGGCGCTGACGTAGTGCTCTTGATTGCGGCGGCTTTAAGTCCAGCTGAAATCAAAACATTAGGAACCCTAGCGCGTTCATTAGGTATGGAAACCTTACTCGAGGTGCACGATCAAGAAGAATTGGATCGTTCGCTAGGAGATTATATTTCCGTGGTGGGAGTGAATAACCGGAATTTGAAGAATTTCTCGGAGCAAAATGTGGAGGCGTCCAAAGTTTTGGCATCAAAAATACCATCCCAATTCGTCAAGGTTTCTGAGAGTTGCATTTCGGGTCCGGAGATCATAACAGAATTAAAAACCTACGGTTACCGCGGCTTCTTGATAGGCGAAAGCTTTATGAAGACCGATAACCCAGGAAAAGCCTTAAGCGATTTTATTAACTAGGTATGAAGTGGAAAGTATGTGGCATGCGGGAACCAGAAAATATCCAAGAAGTGGCGGCTTTAGGGCCAGACTTCATGGGCTTTATTTGGGCACCTAAATCGCCACGCTACGTAGGACAAGACTTTGTCATCCCGGCTTTACCAGCCAAAACGAAGGCGGTTGGCGTTTTTGTTAATGAAACGACTGACAACATTATCGCCTTATCGAATAAAGCCGGTTTCTCGGTCGTGCAATTGCACGGAGAAGAGGGCCAAACAGAAATAAATGCCTTGCAAGCGGCCGGATTACAGGTCATCAAGGCGATTAGCGTGGGCTCAGTGAAGGATCTCGATCTGACAGACAAGCCTGATTTCTATTTGTTTGATACGAAGAAAGGGGCTCAGGTAGGTGGAACGGGAGAACATTTTGATTGGTCATTATTAACACATTATAAATTGGATATCCCTTATATTTTAGCCGGTGGATTGCGGGCTGGGGATGTGGAAAAGGTGAAGGATTTTTCGGGCTTATATGCTTTGGATTTTAATAGTAAACTCGAAATACGTCCTGGATTCAAGGATATTGTGCAAGTGAAAGAACTAGTAAAACAGCTATAAATATGTCATTTAATGTAGATGAGCGTGGGTATTACGGGAATTTTGGCGGGGCCTTTATTCCAGAAATGTTATACCCAAATGTCGAGGAATTACGTTCCCGCTATTTAGACATTATCGCGGAACCCTCGTTTCAAGAAGAATTCCACGCCTTGTTAAAAGATTACGTGGGTCGTCCTACGCCGCTTTTCAAGGCAGACCGGTTGTCTGCGAAATACAACACGAATATCTATTTAAAGCGCGAAGATTTGTGTCACACGGGGGCACACAAGATTAATAATACGATCGGCCAAATCCTCGTAGCGAAACGCCTTGGGAAATCGAAAATAGTTGCGGAAACTGGTGCAGGACAACACGGCGTGGCAACAGCAACCGTTTGTGCCTTGATGGGCATGGAATGTATCGTGTATATGGGTGCCATCGATATCGAAAGACAAGCTCCTAACGTGGCGCGCATGCGGATGTTAGGTGCGCAAGTAATGCCTGCTACATCTGGTTCAAAAACATTGAAAGATGCCACAAACGAGGCGATGCGTCACTGGATTAATCACCCGGTAGACACCCATTACATCATTGGATCAGTCGTTGGGCCACATCCTTACCCGGACATGGTTGCTCGTTTTCAAGCGGTTATTTCGGAGGAGATTCGTTTTCAATTACAAGAGAAAGAAGGCCGTGATTACCCAGACTACGTCATTGCATGTGTGGGTGGAGGATCTAATGCGGCGGGTGCCTTTTACCATTTCTTAGATGAGCCTCGCACGGCATTGATCGCGGCGGAGGCGGCAGGTCTCGGGGTTAATTCAGGTCATTCTGCAGCGACTACTTTCTTAGGAAAGCCAGGCGTCTTACACGGAAGCAAGAGTTTATCGATGCAAACCGAAGATGGCCAGGTAATCGAACCTTATTCGATCTCTGCCGGCCTAGATTATCCGGGAATTGGGCCTATGCACGCGCATTTGTTCGAATCTGGTCGCGCCACTTTTTACGGAGTGACGGATGAGGAGGCGCTAGTGGCTGCCGTGGAATGCTCTCAATTAGAGGGAATTATTCCGGCTTTAGAGACGGCACATGCTTTGGCCGTATTCGAAAGACTGCAAGCTAAGCCGAATGAAATCGTGGTCGTCAATGTTTCCGGAAGAGGGGACAAAGATTTAGCGACGTACCAAAACCGTTTAAAATTGAATGACTAAGATGAATAGAATTTCAGCCCTTTTTGCTTCAGCGACTGAACCCATATTAAATGTGTATACGACGGCTGGTTATCCTCATTTAGAGGATACAATGACGGTTTTGAACGCGCTTCAAGCAGGAGGCGTCGATATTATCGAGGTGGGAATGCCTTATTCTGATCCAGTGGCCGATGGGGAAACCATACAGCTTTCGAATCAAGCCGCTTTAGAGCAAGGAATGAGCGTGGCGCATCTTTTCGAGCAATTGAAGGATATGCGTAAAAGCATTACGGTTCCCGTTCTTTTGATGGGTTATATCAATCCCGTTTTACAATACGGCGTGGAGGCTTTTTGTGCGAAATGCGCGGAAGTAGGCGTGGATGGATTGATTTTACCCGATCTACCGATGGTAGAATACGAGGCGTCCTACCGCGAAATTTTTGAAAAATACGGTTTGTTCAATATTCTGTTAATTACCCCACAAACGAACGACGAGCGCATTCGCCACATCGATTCAGTCTCGAAGGGATTCATTTATATGGTCTCTTCTGCGAGTACGACGGGGGCAAAAACGGGTATTTCTGCTGACCAGGAAGTCTATTTCTCCCGGATTGCTGCGATGAATTTACAGAATCCACGTTTGATTGGTTTTGGGATTTCGGACCACGATAGCTTTGTGAAAGCCTCTAAGAACGCCTCTGGGGCTATTATTGGTAGTGCTTTTGTGAAGATGATTGCTCAGGCTAAAGACCTTAGTGCTGAGATCGTTGCCTTTGTGCAGTCGATTAAAGGTAAAAACTAGGCAAATGTTTTTGGAAAGAAATATTTTTCCTATCTTTGCAACCCCAATCAGACGTTCTTATGCACAAGTGGGCCGCTAAGCGCTGATTATCATCAAATAAAAATTAGTTCAGATGAGCGATTTAATTAACTTCGTAGAGCAAGAAAACGCAGCACGTAGAGGAGCACACCCTGAATTCGCTGCAGGAGACACCGTTAACGTACACGTAAAAATTCGTGAAGGTAACAAGGAGCGTCTCCAGGTTTTCCAAGGTTTAGTTATCCAACGTAAAAATTCGGGTGCTGGTGAGTCTTTCACAGTTCGTAAGATCTCTAACGGTATCGGTGTTGAGCGTATTTTCCCAATCTTGTCACCAAACATCGACAAAATTGAAGTATTACGTCGTGGTAAAGTACGTCGTGCACGTTTATACTACATGCGTGGTAAGCAAGGAAAAGCGGCTCGTGTTAAAGAGAAGAAAAAATAGGAGAAGAAAAAATAGGTTTGAAATTTTTTATATAAAAGAAAGCTGTTCAGAAATGAGCAGCTTTTTTTATGTCTGTAAGTCAGTAATTTCAGCAAGAATTTTACTTTTGTAAATAAATTAAACCTATTGAAATGAAATCAACAGCTGCGAATCGCCGCGAATTCTTGCACAGTGCAAGTATGCTAGGCGGTATGGCCTTTTTACCCTCTTCCTTGAAGGATGCCACAAAAATTTTTGCATCTAAACAGCCGGAACGAATCATAGCACCCCGTTTGAAATTTGGGGTAGTGGGAATCAATCACGGACATATTTATTCGATGGCTAATTCGATCATTCGTGGCGGCGGAGAGTTCGTTTCTTATTATGCTAAAGAACCCGATTTAATTAAAGATTTTGCGAAACGTTACCCCCAAGCGAAGCTGGTGAAGAGTGAAGCGGAGGTATTGGAAGACCCATCTATCAAATTAGTGCTTAGCTCTATTACACCGAACGAACGAGCTCCTTTAGGAATACGTGTGATGCAGCATGGGAAAGATTATATGGTGGATAAGCCTGGGATTACTAGTTTAGAGCAACTAGCTGACGTTCGAAAGGTCCAAAAGGAAACCAAAAAGATTTATTCGATCTCATTCAGTGAGCGTTTTGAAAATAAAGCAACCGAACTAGCGAGTCAATTAGTAGCTTCGGGAAAAATAGGTAAGGTCATGCAAACCTTAGGAACTGGGCCTCACCGAATGAGTGTAAACTCCCGTCCTGACTGGTTTTTTGACGCTAAATATTACGGAGGAATTATCACGGATATCGCCTCTCATCAAGTAGATCAATTCTTGCATTTTACAGGCTCGACGCAAGGTGAAGTGGTTGCGTCCCAAATCGCGAATCACCACCACCCCCAATACCCTAAATTCCAAGATTTTGGAGATCTGATGCTTAGAAGCAATAAAGGTTCTGGCTATATTCGAGTGGACTGGTTTACGCCGGATGGTTTAAATACCTGGGGTGATGGCAGGCTGACGATTTTAGGTACAGATGGCTATATGGAAGTACGTAAAAATACAGACATAGCCTCTCCGCATGGAACAGGAAGCCATTTATATGTGGTCACGAATAAAGAGACCTTGTACATTGATTGCAAAGATGTCAACCTTCCACATGGAGAATTACTTGTCAATGACGTCTTACATAGGACGGAAACGGCGATGACACAGGCGCACTGTTTCTTAGCCACTGAATTAGCTTTAATTGCACAAAAAAATGCAACAAACATATCTATCAAAGCATGAAAAGGAGAAAATTTATCAATAACCTAGCCTTAGGTGCCGTGGGGACATTCGGCTTCCCAACTATCGTTCCTGCGAACGTTTTAGGTGGCAAAGATGCCCCAAGCAATAAAATCAACATTGCCCAAATCGGATGCGGCCGTATCGCGCGCACCCACGACTTACCAGGAACTTGGAAGCACGATAAGGCGCGCATCATGGCAGTGTGTGATTTAGATCGCCACCGTACCGAGGAGACGAAGCAATTAGTCGAAGAATACTACACGAAGAAAACGGGACAATCGAATTACATCGATGTGAAGATGTACGATGATTACCGCGAGATGCTTTTGAATAAGGACATTGATGCGGTGATGATTAGTACGCCGGATTTTTGGCATGCACAACCAGCGATGGAAGCGGCACTAGCTGGCAAGGATATTTACTTGCAAAAACCGACCTCTCTGACCATTCACGAGGGCCGTCAACTAGCTAATGTAATTAAGAAAACAGGTCGCATCCTGCAAGTAGGAACACAACAACGCTCTAACTCTCAGTTTAGAATTGCCGCTGAATTAGTGCGTAACGGTCGCATTGGAAAATTGCATACCGTAAAAATTGGATTGCCAGGTGATCCATCTGGACCTCCAGCTCCAGCTATGCCAGTACCTAAAGGATTTAATTTCGATATGTGGTTAGGCTCTACTCCAGAAATGGCATACACGGAAATCGCTGTACATCCTCAAAAGGGATACGATCGTCCGGGTTGGTTGCGTATGGAGCAATTTGGCGCGGGTATGATAACCGGTTGGGGTCAGCACCATTACGATTCTGCTGCCTGGGGTATGGATACGGAATACACGGGTCCGATCTCGGTAGAGGCGGTGGCTGAGTTTCCTAAATCGGGATTATGGAATGTGCACGGGGACTTTATGTCGAAAGCTGAATATGCAAATGGTATTACTATGTACACTTCAGGCGGTTACCAAAACGGTATTCGTTACGAAGGATCTGAAGGTTGGATTTTTGTGTCGCGCGGAGATTATGCAGCGACGCCAAGTGATCCTACGGCGAAAGTGAGATCGAAAGCCTTGGATGCGTCTGATCCGAAGATATTACAATCCGTAATCGGAGAGAAAGAAACACACTTGTATCATTCGGAAGATCAACACGGGAACTGGTTAGATTGCATCGAGTCACGCAAAGAGCCGATTTCCCCTATTGAGATTGGGCACCGTGCTTGCACGGTTTGTTTGATTACGCACGTGGCGATGAAAATACCGCGCAAATTGCAATGGGATCCGAAGACGGAACATTTTGTAAACGACGCGGAAGCCAATACCTGGTTACGTAGAGCACAACGTGCTCCTTACGGAACGGATCGGATTAAGTTTTAGATTTTTTCTACCTTTCTGACGTTCTTGTTGATGATGTCAGATTCAACGACGCCATCACGCAAACGAATGATTCGGTGGGCATATTGGGCAATATCGTCTTCGTGGGTAACCATGACAATGGTATTGCCTTTTTTGTGCAATTGATCGAAGAGATCCATGATCTCATAGGAGGTTTTGGTATCTAAGTTACCCGTGGGCTCATCGGCTAATAAGATCGATGGATCGTTCACTAAAGCACGAGCCACGGCTACACGCTGTCTCTGGCCCCCTGAAAGTTCGTTAGGCTTGTGTAAGGCGCGGTTGTCTAGGCCTACCCCTTTCAAGGTTTTCATGGCAATCTCTGTACGTTCTTTTTTAGAATAGCCGGCATAGATTAAAGGCAAGGCTACGTTTTCTAAGGCAGATTGGCGAGGAAGCAAGTTGAAGGTTTGGAACACAAAGCCAATTTCCTTATTTCTAACCGCCGCTAATTCATTTTCTGACATCTCCGATACATCTTGTCCATTCAAGATATATTTGCCCGTTGAGGGTGTATCTAAGCAGCCTACGATATTCATTAAGGTTGATTTACCAGAGCCTGACGGACCCATGAAAGCGACATATTCTCCCTTGTTGACAGAGATGGTTACGTCTTTTAAGGCGTCGATCACTTCTTCGCCCATTACGTAGCGCTTAGAAATAGAGTAGGTCTCGATAATTTTAGTCATAGCAATCAAATTAATGAGTTCAAAAATACACCCATTCTAGGAAACAATTCTTCTTTTTCGACAAAAGATAGCGGGGGAGGATGAATTGAGCGTGGGAAGGATGAGAGGTTTTGGCATAAAAAAAGCCCGAACAAATCGCTCGGGCTTTTCTCTATCTGCAAAGAATCTTACAATCCTTTTGCTTTCTTAACTACTTCGTCAGCGATGTTTTGCGGAACGAATTCGTAGTGAGAGAACGTTAACGATGCTGTTGCACGTCCTGAAGACATCGTACGTAAATCTGTTACGTAACCGAATAATTCAGAAAGAGGCACATCAGCCTTCAAGATAACAGCTCCTTGACGAGAATCCATCCCTTTCATGATACCACGACGACGGTTTAAGTCACCTGTGATAGGTCCAGTATATTCGTCTGGAGTAACAACGTCAACGGCCATGATAGGCTCCATTAACTTCGCACCCGCTTGTTTCGCTGATTCTTTGTAACCCATACGAGCCGCTAATTCAAATGATAATGAATCTGAATCGACATCGTGGAAAGATCCGTGGAATAAACGAACTTTCATTGAATCCATTGGGTATCCAGCCAAAGCACCATTTTTCATTGCTTCTTCGAATCCTTTTTGAACTGCAGGAATGAATTCACGAGGAATCACACCACCCACGATATTGTTAACGAATTCTAAACCTGGTTTGTCATCTTCTCTTGGTCCGATTTCAAATACGATATCAGCAAACTTACCACGACCACCTGATTGTTTCTTGTAAACCTCACGGTGTTCCGTTGTCTTAGTTAAAGACTCTTTGTAAGCTACTTGAGGAGCACCTTGGTTAACTTCTACTTTGAACTCACGACGCATACGGTCGATGATGATCTCTAAGTGAAGCTCACCCATACCCTTGATGATCGTTTGACCAG
>CAILUB010000183.1 GCA_903837305.1 uncultured Cytophagaceae bacterium | reverse complement strand
CGTTAAAATGCTATTTTTTGACTAAATTTAATGCTATTTTTGCCAAAAGCTTTAGTAATTAAACATAATTAAATGAAAATAGCCGTTGATGTGATGGGTGGGGATTATGCTCCAGAAGCTGTAATAGAAGGAATACTTTTAGCGTTACCAAGTCTTTCAAACGACGACACCATATTAGCCGTAGGTCCTCAGGACACCATTGAGCAATTAGTAGCGAAACACGGGTATGCTGGCAAGCAAATTGTCATCATTCCTGCAGATCAAGTAATTGAAATGGGTGAACATCCGACTAAGGCACTATCTCAAAAACCCAATTCCAGCATCGGAGTTGGGTTTCATCTTTTAAAAGAAGGCAAAGCAGACGTCTTTGCTTCAGCAGGAAATACCGGCGCGATGATGGTCGGATCTTTATTTTCTGTAAAAACCATCGAAGGAATTTCTCGCCCAGCGATTGCTGGTTTCGTTCCACAAGAGGACGGCACCTATGCTCTAATGCTAGATATTGGCGCTAATGCAGATTGCAAGCCTGAGATGCTAGATCAATTCGCTCTTTTAGGATCGGTATACTTTGAAGCAACGACTGGCAAGAAAGCCCCGCGCGTAGGTTTAATGAATATAGGTGAAGAAGAGCAGAAAGGAAGTATCCTTACACTTGCAACCCACGCCCTTTTGAAAGAGAATAAGAAGATCAACTTCATTGGAAATTTAGAGGGAAAAGACTTCTTTAAGAACAAAGCAGACGTGATTGTGACGGATGGATTTACGGGAAACATTATTTTGAAGATGGGCGAATCCCTGTACAAAATAATGAAAGACCAAGGAATCACGAATGACTTTGTGGAAAATACGAATTACGAAAAATACGGCGGTAGCCCGATTATCGGGATTAACGGGAATGTGATTATTGCGCACGGGGCGTCGAGTCCTTTGGCAATCAAAAACATGATCAAATTATGTAGATCCGTCGTAGAATCAGATGTTTGCGGAAAGATTAAGGCCGCCATCGAGAACATATAATCATTATGAGCCAAAAAATAAGTGCAGCCATCACCGGAGTCGCAGGATATGTACCGGATTATGTGCTGACGAATCAAGAATTAGAAAAAATTATTGATACAAACGACGAGTGGATCACTTCTCGCACCGGCATCAAAGAAAGACGTATATTGAAAGGCGAAGGCCTGGGAACGTCTTTTATGGGGGCTAAAGCGGTAGAGGATCTCTTGAAGAAAACCAATACCAAACCCGAAGAGGTAGATATGGTCATCTGCGCGACGGTCACTCCAGATTACTTTTTCCCTTCCGCTTCGAACTTGATCTGCAAGGCAGTAGGCATCCGTGAAACGGCTTCCTTTGACTTAGCAGCAGCTTGTTCTGGTTTCTTGAACGCCTTAGGTGCAGGTACCGCCTTCATCGAATCAGGTCGTTACAAGAAAATCGTGGTAGTGGGTGCGGACAAAATGTCTTCGATTGTGGATTATACGGATCGTACGACGTGCATTCTTTTTGGAGATGGCGCGGCAGCGGTGATGTTAGAACCGAATTTCGAAGGTTTAGGCGTACAAGACTTTATCTTGAAATCTGATGGCGAAGGATGTGAGTCCTTAATGCAAAAAGGAGGCGGTAGCGCCTACCCTCCTACAGTGGAAACAGTGGAAGCTAAATGGCATTACATTCGCCAAGAAGGGCAATCCGTATTTAAATTTGCGGTGACGCGTATGGCAGATGTTTCGGCAGAAATCATGGAGCGCAATCACTTAACGGGTGATGATATTAAATACTTAGTTCCGCACCAAGCGAACAAACGTATCATTGATGCGACAGCAAATCGCATGGGTGTGAGTGATGATAAAGTGATGTTGAACATCCAGAAATATGGAAATACGACGGCGGCGACAATTCCGCTTTGTCTTTGGGATTATGAAAACAAACTAAAAAAAGGAGATAATCTGATCTTAGCGGCCTTCGGTGGAGGTTTCACATGGGGATCAGCTTACGTT
>CAILUB010000182.1 GCA_903837305.1 uncultured Cytophagaceae bacterium | reverse complement strand
GTTTTCATTAGTTGGTTCCGTATTTGTCAATTAAATAGATGATGGCTGCCATATTCACGGCGCCTAAATGTAATTCTCTTTTGTTTACGTTTTCGAACACGTCCGTCTTTGCATGGTGTAAATCGAAATAGCGTTGGCTGTCTGGGATAAGTCCAGCTAAGATGGATTCTTTATTGATGCCGGCCATCGGGGCAATGTCCGTACCGCCACCGCCAAAAGTAATTTCTGATCCATAAGGCTTTAGTAGGGGAGTCCATTTTTGAAATCTAGCAAATTGCGCTGGAGGTGCGGTTATTCCGATCGAACGAGGGGTGAAGCCACCCTCATCACTTTCGATGACAAAAATGTGGTTCTCCTTGTTGATTTTGGCTTGATTCGCATATTCCTTACCACCGCGCGCTGCATTTTCTTCGTTCGCGAATAGCACAAAACGAATCGTCCGTTTTGGTTTGTAGTTCAACGCTTTCATGACGCGCAATACTTCCATCGTGTGGACGATGCCTGCGCCGTCATCGTGTGCGCCTTCATTTACATCCCAGCTGTCTAAGTGACCGCCTAGGGTGATGTATTGGTCTGGGAATTCGGATCCACGAATTTCCGCAATAACGTTGTTATCATCCGCCTCTGGAAGGAAGAAACCATAGGTTTGAACTTGGGCTTTGATGGTTCCTTTTTTGGCCAAAGCATACAATAACTTAGCGTCATTCGGTCCTAAAGCTACGGCTGGGATCTTTGGATACGCCTCATCATAACTCATACTGCCCGTGTGTGGCTCATTATCCGGCGCCGTACTTAGCGAGTGAATCATTACCGCCACTGCCCCATATTTCGCAGCTATACTAGCCCCAGAACGACGAAAAGCGCCACTCTCGCCATAGGCCTTAAAGGTCTGAATTTTCGTAGGGTCAAAAACACTGTGGTAATACACAATCTTACCTTTCACCTCATTCTTGCGCTTCTCCAATTCCTCAAAACTAGCTACTGCGACCACCTCAGCCTCAATTAATCCATTCGAACCCATTGAATTCCCTAAGGCCAAAGCCGCTAACGGCTGCATTCTCGCTTCTCCATTCACCCCCACAATCGCAGCAAAATCCGATCCTCCACGTTTCCAATTAGGCACCTTACAAGGCTGCAAAAAAACTCGATCGGCACCTAATGCCTCTAAACTTTTCTTACCCCAAGTCACCGCATTCTGGGCTTGTGGCGAACCCGCTAATCGACCACCAATCTTTTTGGTCAACTCATATAATAAATCGTAGGCCTTCCCGTTTGTCATAATCTCATCAGACATCTTCTTGATGAAGAGGGAGTCTGTGTTTGCCTGGGCGTTAGAAAATAGGGGAAGGAGTAATAGAGGTAGAAAACAAAATTTCATATACGTTAAATAAATTTGCGATTAAAGATAGGGATAAATCTGTAAATTTATGCAGTGGGTAGTAGGCAGTGGACAGGGGGCAGTGGACAGTGGGCAAGAGTCCGAAGGGAATGAGTCCGAAGTCCGCAGGTATTATTTCATACGGTCATCCCCGCAGGGGAATCCTACTTTGAACTTTTTGCTTTGATCTTTGAAAATTTAAATAATCATGAAAAAACTACTAATACTTTTAACACTGTATTCATTCAACACTCAAGCTCAATCCTTCCAAGGCTTACTCAAAAAAGCCACCGAAATAGCCACAGGTGCCACAAAAACTGGTTTAAGTTCTGACGATATTGGCAATGGACTAAAAGAAGCGCTACGCATTGGCGCCGAAAAAGGCTGTACCAATCTCGCTAAACCAGATGGATTCTTTAAAAATGCCGCGCTAAAAATCCTCATGCCACCAGAGGCTGCCAAAGTCGAAAGTACCCTCAGAAGCGTCGGTCTTAATCAATTAGCAGACGATTTGATATTAAGCATGAACCGTGCTGCCGAAGATGCCTCTACTACCGCTGCACCCATTTTTGTCAATGCAATCAAACAAATGACCATCACTGACGGTCTAACTATTTTACGTGGAGATGAAACGGCAGCTACTTCCTATTTACGGTCTAAGACAAGCGATAATTTAAAATCCACCTTTAATCCCATCGTTAAAACATCATTAGATAAAGTGAAAGCTACTCAATACTGGGAGAAAGCCATCACGGCCTACAATGCCATTCCATTCAGTAATAAAAAGATCAATCCGGATTTGAGCGCTTACGTTACAGAAAAAGCAATGGAAGGTATCTACAGTGAAATTGCGAAGCAGGAAAAAGATATCCGTACGAATCCGTTGGCGCGGACGAGTGAGTTGTTGAAGAAGGTGTTTGAGCGATAGATACTACCTATGAAAATCACTAAACTCATGATCCAAAGCTATCTGATAGCTTTAACGATTATCATTATCCTGGCAATGATGGATTCAGATCCCATTATAAGCTTTTCAAGTTTACTACTGGATGTGCTCATTATGTCTGTTTTGTGCTGGACAATGGTGGTATTTCCTATTTCTATATTGGTAAGTCGATTAAAGACAAAAAATTAAAAACAACGTGCTAATTCGTGAAAATTATACCGAATACAATTTAGTCGAGTTAGAGCAAGACTGCTGGAACCGTCTGGTCACCGGTGCCAGCAAAAGCAGAAATCCCTTTCATACGCCTTGCGTGGCTACTTTAGCTTATGGCGAAGTGAGTTTGCGAACCGTTGTTTTACGAAAGACTTTGCCAGAAGAAAGAGAGTTGCGTTTTCACACGGATATCAGAAGCCCTAAATGGAATGAATTATTGATTAATCCATCCATAAGTGCGCTCTTTTATGATTCTGAAGAGCGAATTCAATTACGCGTAAAAGGGAAAGCGGTATTACATCATACAGATGATTTGACGGCCAAAGCCTGGCAAACCACCTCTCTATCCAGTCGAAAATGTTATTTAACGCTCCATAGCCCATCCAGTTTTACGGATTCATCGACAAGCGGTCTTTCAGAAGAGATTGAACAAGAAAAATTTACATTATCAGAAAGTGAAGCGGGTTATGAAAACTTTGGCATTGTTTCCATACAGGTTCAATCAATCGATTGGTTATGGCTAAATCATGCGGGACACAGAAGGGCTTTCTTTGATTATAGCGATGGAAGTTTTCAGTGGATGATACCTTAATTTAGTATTTCAAACTTTACCTATAAATTACAATATGGTTAATGAATTATTTAAAACAGCAGTAGGTCGACTACGAATTGTAGCTTTTTTAGAAGGTTGTTCGTATTTACTTTTAGGATTTACGATGGTATTAAAATACAAATTTGGTATGCCACAGCCTAATTACGTGGTGGGATTGGCACATGGAATTCTTTTTGTTCTTTACATCGTTTTAGTGCTTCAAGTTTCGTTTTTACAGCGATGGAACTTACTCAAAATCTTTTGGGCTTTTTTAGCTTCACTCGTACCTTTTGGCACATTTTATGCAGATAAAGCCCTTTTTAGATAATTTTTTACGAATGGCTCTCTTTCCTGCACTCGTTTAATTTGTATTTAATGGAATAAAAAAAGCACTGCCCATAATGAAATAGACAGTGTTTAATTTTTAGGTGGTGATCCCGCTGGGATTCGAACCCAGGACCCATACATTAAAAGTGTATTGCTCTACCAACTGAGCTATGGAATCATTCAAGCCAAGGCTTGTATATGTAAAATGGTTCGCTCTGGAACCGAAAGGAAGTTCAACCACTGGTTGACCTTCGTTTGCAAAAGAGTAACTTTTTCCCCTTATTGCGGTGCAAAACTAGCACCCTTTTTTAAATAATGCAAGTCATTCGTCTAAATAAAATTACATTTCTCGTT
>CAILUB010000181.1 GCA_903837305.1 uncultured Cytophagaceae bacterium | reverse complement strand
TTTAGCTTATAAGTTTCAGGTTGATTTCAAGTACAAACCGAAAGATTTATTGAAGTATATCGTGATGTCTGCCAGCTACCAACAATCTGCTATTGTAGATAAGGCCACTCGCGAAAAAGACCCGAACAATCGCTTCATAACTAGGGGACCACGCATTCGATTAAGCCCGGAACAAGTACGCGATCAAGCCCTGGCTTGGTCCGGATTATTGAGTGAAAAACTAGGCGGCCCTAGCGTTATGCCGGAGCAACCTGATGGGGTTTGGAATGCGCCTTATAGTGGTATGAAATGGGAAAAAAGTAGTGGTGAAGAACAATGGAGGCGCTCACTGTATACCTATTGGAGACGCAGCAGTCCCTATCCTACGATGGTGACCTTTGATGCGGGAACGCGCGATATTTGCCTTTCACGTCGGATCCGCACGAACACGCCTATGCAAGCACTGAATACCCTGAATGATCCCGTATTCTTAGAGGCATCGCAATTTTTTGCGCGCAAATACCCGGAGAATGGGTTGCGTTTTATTGAAAAAAGCTATGCTGATTTATTTGGCAGAAAAATTGCCCCGAAAAAAGCGGAAACATTAGGTACTTTTTACACGCAGACCTTGGCGTATTACCAAGCGCACCCGAAAGAAACGTTGGCCTTTTTAAAGATTTGTCCGGATAACGATGTTCCGCCTAATCCAGCTAATTTAGTTGCCAAAACGTTAGTGGCTAACGCCCTATTTAACATTGACGAAAGCATAAATAAACCTTAAAACTGATGAAAGAATCTATCCCACGCAGAGACTTTTTAAAAGCTAGTTCCGCACTGATCGGAACCAGCCTGTTAACAAACAACAACATGAAAAAAATCGCACCCAAAGCCGGCGAAATCACCCTAGGCCATGGCTCATTTAGGTATAAAGTAGTGCCCAATTGGGGTATTTTGGACGCTGGAAAAAATCCCGTGAACGACTGCCACGAGATGGTTGAAGACGCGAAGGGCCGATTGTTTATGCTTACAAACGAGGTGAAAAACAACGTTCTCATCTATGATAAATCCGGCAAACTGCTCGACTCCTGGGGACATTCTTATCCGGGTGCGCACGGTTTAACCATTCTAAATGAGGGAGGCGAGCAATACTTATTGATCTGTGATAACACACGCCACCAAGTCATTAAAACGGATTTAAAGGGCCGCGAAATTTTCAAAATTGACTATCCGAAAGAGACCGGCGTTTACGATCACCCCCATCAGTTTGTTCCCACAGAAACAGCGGTTAATCCAAAGAATGGCGACATCTATGTGGCCGATGGTTACGGGTCAAATTACATCATTCAATACGATTCAAAAGGCCGTTATATCCGACATTTTGGCGGGTATAGCGCTGTTTACGATGATAATAAGTTCAATTGCTGCCACGGGGTTTTAGTGGACACTCGCGATCCAAATAACTGGACATTATTAGTGACGGACCGAGTAAATAACAGTTTTAAACGATTCACTTTAGACGGGAAATTTATCACCCGTTACCACTTGCCAGGCTCCTTTGTTTGCAGACCTGTTCTGCACGGGGATCATATTTTAGCCGCCAGTTTCCGGAGTACGGATGCCTCCTGGCC
>CAILUB010000180.1 GCA_903837305.1 uncultured Cytophagaceae bacterium | reverse complement strand
GTATTAAACATATATTTCGTAATTTTGGCTAAAATTCGGAATAAAATACGATTATCATGCACGTTCAACCTGATTTAGTGAAAGAGATTTACCTGATTCGCCATGGCGAAACGGAATACAATCGCAAGGGGGTCGTGCAAGGCAGCGGGATTGATGCAGATTTGAATGATTTAGGCCAAAAGCAGGCCGCCGCTTTTTTCGCTCATTACCAAGATCTTCCGATCGATAAAATTTATACCTCGGCGCTGAAAAGAACCCATCAATCCGTGAGAGGCTTCATCGAAAAAGGTTTGCCTTGGGAACAATATGAGGGACTAAACGAAATTTCTTGGGGTAATAAAGAAGGAAAATCCCCCAATACGGAGGATGATTTATACTACAAAAATCTAACAAAAACCTGGCGCGAGGGGAATGTCCACGTGCAATCCGAGGAAGGCGAAAGTCCCATCGAGGTATTAGAACGCCAAAAACCGGTCGTCGACCTTCTTCTTTCCCGTAAAGAAGAAAAAGCCATATTGATTGCGATGCACGGACGCGCGATGCGGGTTTTACTCACCCATTTATTTAATGCGCCGCTTCACCATATGGATAATTACGCGCACCAAAACCTTTGCCTTTACCACTTGCAATACGATTATGCAGCGCAGGAATTTAAGCTAGTAAAAGGGAATTGCATTATTCACTTAAGCGATTTACCAGAATCCATGTAATATGTTACGTCAACGAATGTATTGGGTATTTCAATGCGGCGGTTGGATCGCATGGATTCTCAATGAGGCGGTGTTATATACGAATCAATATGGTTGGCATTGGGCCTGGTTATATGCGTCTTTAGCCAATATCTCGTTAGCCATTTTACTCACACACCAATACAAACGGGTGGCGAAGCATTTCGCCTGGCAGGATTTGCCTCTTTTTGCGATGTTGCGGAATCATTTCATCGCTCTTTGTATTATGGCCTCCTCCCTGGTTGCGTTAAATTTACCCATCGACCAATACTTATTAGGAGAGAATTTTGAAGTCCAAATAAGCCCTTTCATCATCACCCAATACCTCTTCAATTTTATGAAGCCGCTAGCGATTTGGATGTTAATCTATTTCTTCTTCCAATATTCGAAAAAGCAGCTTGTGATGGAGCGAGAAAATAATCAGCTAGAACGGGCAATTCAGGAGACAGAGGGAAAAGTATTGCGTGCACAGATGAATCCTCATTTCGTCTTTAATGCCCTAAACAGTATTCGCGCGTTGATTACGGAAGATCCGTCTAAGGCCAAAAAGGGAATCAACCAACTCTCCAAGCTACTCCGAAGCTCTTTATTAACCGAGCGTAAAAAGACGATTTCCATCGCGGAGGAATTAGACACGATTATCGACTACCTCAACCTAGAAAAGATCCGCTACGAAGAGAGGCTGACCTGGAAAGTAGACGTAACGAAAGAAATAAATCAAGCTCAAATTCCCCCTATGTTGTTGCAAACTTTGGTCGAGAATGCCATCAAGCACGGGATTGCACATTCTTCGAAGGAGGGTTTAATCGCAATCAAGGGTGAGGTCATCGGTGATCAAATTCAATTACAGGTGATCAATCCGGGACATTTGAAAGCACGCGGAGAATCTACAGGTATAGGGCTGATCAATTCCCAAAATCGACTCACCTTATTGTTCGGGGAGACCGCTCATATTGACTTAAAACCTTTGGACAAAAATCGAGTCCTTGCTTCCGTGACGATTCCGTACCTTGTTGAAACAATAGCTTAAATTCCATATGAAAGCCATCATCGTAGACGACGAACGCCTTGCTAGAAATGAACTGAAACGTTTATTAGAAAATTTTCCGTCCATCGAAGTGATCGGTGAAGCAGCGAATACCGATGAGGCGAGTCAACTCATTGAGGAATTACAACCTGATGTGGTCTTTTTAGACATCCAAATGCCTGGTAAAACAGGTTTTGAATGGTTAGAAGAATGGGATGGCTTCTTGCCGGAAATTATCTTTACGACAGCTTTTGATGAATATGCACTAAAGGCATTCGAAGTAAATGCCCTCGATTATGTGTTGAAGCCAATCGAATTAGCGCGTTTAAGTGAAAGCATTCAAAAATTAGAGTCCCGTTTTCAGCGACCGACCAGCACGGAAAAATCGGCAACTACTAACCATGTTTTAGGAGGAAATGATCAGATTTTTGTGAAAGACGGCGAGAAATGTTGGTTTGTTCGTTTAGACCGCGTGCGCTTGTGCGAATCTATGGGGAATTATGTGCGTTTGTTTTTTGACGATCAGAAACCCCTCGTATTAAAATCCCTCAATTCCTTAGAGGAACGATTAGATCCGAAGTTATTCTTCCGTTGCAACCGTAAGCACATCGTAAACCTGAACTTCATCGATAAGATCGAACCCTGGTTTTCCGGCGGCTTGCAAGTAACCTTAAAGGGAGACAAAGCAGAAAAAATCGAAATTTCCCGTCGTCAATCGATCCGTTTTAAGGAGCTTCTGTCTCTTTAGTACTTTTAGCAGTTCGGACAGGGGCCTCTCCTAACAAGAATCCATAGGGTTCTAAATGAGGGACGGAATCAAAAATCACTTTCATGACGGCCGTAAGCGGCAACGCTAAAATTAACCCTGGTATTCCCCACAGCAATTCCCCGCATAACAAAGCCAGCATTGCGACCATCGGATTCATACTTACTTTCGAGCCCACCACTAGCGGCGTAATGAAATTCGCTTCAATAAACTGCGCAGCCGCTACCCATGCCACCACGACTAACGCGTGCGATGGACTCAGCGTCACCAAACTTAATATGATGGGTAACAACGCTCCTATCCAAATACCGATGTAAGGAATCAACAACAAGATACCCGTCAAAAACCCAAAAAACACCGGATACTCCACACCTATCCACCAAAAACCAACCGAGTTCAACACACCCACAATCAGCATAACTACTAATAATCCAACCAAATATCCTTGGACCACCGACCCCGTTTTCTCCATCACTTTTGTTAAAACTTGGGCTTCCGTTTTAGGGAATACCTTCTGCAAAAAGCTTTCAAAGAAATCGCGGTAGAACAAGAAGAAAAAAGTAAAGACGGGCACTAAAATTAAAGCGGTTATGGCGTGCATAGCCGTCGAAAACGTTGTGCTGATAATGACACCGGAGTTTTTCAACAAGGCCATCAACTCATTACTCAGTTCTAGCATTTGCTTCCGGCGCGAGATATTGAAATTAGCAGAAATAAAGGATTGCAAGCTGGAAATCCACTTTTCAGCTTTTTTTGCAAAGAGCGGAAACTCAGAAGAGAATTCCATAATTTGTACTCCTGCGACAAAGAGCAAGGTAGAAATAAGTGCGAAGGTGAGGAGGATAGCGATGAAGATGGCGAGGGCGCGAGGGAAACCTTTGGCCTCCATCAACTTACTCGCAGGCAAAAGCAAAAGAGACAAGACGAGCGCAAAAGAAAGTAAAATCAATAAGTCCTGTAATACATAGGCCGCGGCAATGATTAAGGACATCGATAAGAGGGCACTAGATAATCTAGACGAGTAAGCGATGTGGTTTGACATATCTAATAAATTAACAATTCCATAACATACAACTTTCTATATTTGTGTCGTAATCCGTTCAAAACTATGGCAACAGCTTCACCCGCATACAAAATTCTACTCGTAGATGATGATGCAGACATTTTGGAGTTATTGGAATACAATTTACTAAAAGAAAACTTTCTTTTAGCAAAAGCCACGAATGGAAAAGAAGCTATTACAGTAGCTAAATCCTTCCAGCCTCATTTAATCATCATGGATGTGATGATGCCCGAAATGGATGGTATCGAGGCAGCCCGCCAAATTAAATCAAATCCCGAATTCAAAAATACGCTCATCCTGTTCCTAACCGCACGAGGTGAAGAGTATACGGAAATCGCCGCTTTTGAGAGTGGAGCCACGGATTACGTGGTAAAACCCATCAAATTACGTGCCTTAATCAGCCGCATCAATGCTTTATTAACGCGTGAAGTGGCGGTTCCTGAATCGAAAAACGACGTTATTTCTATTGGCGATTTAGTCATTGACCGCGTGCAATATGCCGCGACATTTCAGGGTCGCGCCTTAATTTTACCTAAAAAGGAATTCGAATTACTTTCCTTCCTAGCGAAAAACCCGAATAAGGTATTTAACCGAGATGAGTTATTGGAGAAGGTTTGGGGATCAGATGTTTTCGTCGTGGAACGCACCGTGGATGTGCATATCCGCAAATTGCGCGAGAAAATTCCAGAATATTACATCAAAACATTGAAGGGTGTAGGCTATTTATTTTCAATCGAGAAAGCCTAATTGCCCATTTTTAGGTAAATTGCATCCCGAATGATGCGCCTAATTTCAATCCTTATTTTTTGTCTTTTTTCCACCTTTGTGCTAGCACAGGGACCTAAACGCGAGTTAAGGGGAGTTTGGGTGGCAACCGTACAAAACATCGATTGGCCTAGTCCGCGCAATTACGACGGCGCAAAACAAAAATCCGAATTTATCGACCTAGTGAACTCCCACCAGAAAACGGGAATCAACGCCCTTTTTGTGCAAATCAGAACGGCTTCCGATGCGCTCTACGCGAAAAGTGCGGAACCATGGACGACCTATCTTTCCGGCAAACAAGGGCAGGCGCCTAATCCTTATTACGATCCTTTGGAATTTATGATTGATCAGACCCACGCTAGAGGGATGGAATTTCATGCCTGGTTAAATTTGAATCGTGCCTCCATGTCATCGCGGTCACTTTTAAGTTCGGAGCACGTGGCTAGAAAGCACCCAGAATGGCTGCTATCTTACGGTGGACAACTATTATTTGATTTTGGAATCCCTGCCGCCCGACATTACATCGCTGGTTTAGTGCGGAACATCATCTTGAATTACGATGTGGATGGCATTCACTTTGATGATTATTTCTATCCGTATCCAGATCCGAAATCAAAATTAAATGATGAAGATACGTACTTGCAATACCGGCATGCGGGTGAGTCTAAAGCAGACTGGAGACGAAGAAATACGAATGCCTTAATTCAGGAAATATCCGAGACGATTCGCAAAACGAATCCGAAAATCAAGTTTGGAATTAGCCCCTTTGGGATTTGGCGACATAAAACGTCAGATCCGGTGAATGGATCGCCAACTACGCGTGGGTTGCAATCCTATGATGATTTATATGCCGATACGGATCATTGGCTGAAGCAAGGCTGGTTAGATTATATCGCGCCGCAACTGTATTGGGATACGGCGCATCGGGTGGCGCCTTTTAAACCATTAGCGGATTGGTGGAATGCGCATTCGTATGGGAAACCGGTCTATTTTGGAATGGCTTCGTATCATTTAGGAGATGTGTGGTCAAACAAAGAAATGAAAAAGCAGGTGGAGATTAGCCGAAGCATGTCTCAAGGCGAAGGATTGATTTTTTACAGTTCGACTTCGTTGACAAAAAACAAGAAGGCATTTCGAGATACCCTTCGCTCGAATTATTTTGCACATCCCGCTTTATTACCGACCACTCCATGGCTCGATAGCATTGCCCCTCACGCGCCCACACAAGTATTCTTAGCCACTAATAAACTGAAATGGCAAGCAGGAGAGGAATCCGATGATGGAGATCCCGTTTCCTATTATGTGGTCTACCGTATCCCGAAGCAAGACAAAAAATACCTGGAGGACCCGCGCAATATCGTGTACAAGGGTAAAGCAAATGAAGTAATTTTAGAACAAGATGACCTTAAACCGGGTTATGGATTCACGGTGACCGCCTTCGATCGTCTGCACAATGAGAGCAGACCGAGCGCGATTGCTTGGATTAAACCCGCTAGCAGCGATTAATATGCATTTAAAAATTAAAGAAATTACGGAAGAAACGATCGACACGAAGACGATCCATTTTTGGCAACCGATTCACGATGCCTTGCATTATCTATCGGGTCAGTTTTTAACTGTCATCCCCGAGATCGAGGGTAAAAAAGTCCGCAGAAGTTATAGCTTGTCCTCTTCTTCGAAGACCGACATGTCCCCTGCGATCACCGTAAAACGTATAGAAGGCGGCTTAGTATCTAACTTTCTGTGCGACACCTTGAAAGAGGGTGATAGCCTGGAGGTATTGGAACCGATGGGAAATTTCTCCGTGGAACCAGATTCTGCTTCTTCTAAAAACTACGTGTTCGTGGGGGCTGGATCAGGCATCACGCCTCTTTTGTCCATGATCAAAACGATCCTTCACGGTGAACCTTTGTCTAAAATTCACCTGATCTACGGTTCTCGTCACGAGGATCAAATTATCTTCAAAAAGGTATTAGATTCCTTGGAATCTCTGCATTCAAATCGTTTCAAAGTCTTACACGTCATCTCTCAACCGGCGGCGAATTGGCCAGGTTTGAAGGGTAGAATTAACCAGGCTTCGATTGTCTATTATTTAAAGCAGGAATTAGGGCTTGACATCGCTTCTGCGCATTATTATTTGTGCGGGCCACAAGGAATGATGACGGAGGTACAATCGTCTTTGGCCATGTTTGATGTGCCGGCGGGTCAGATTCACCAGGAATCTTTTGGGGTGGTGGCAAGTGAAGCGATGGAGCAAGCGGAAGAAGATGGCTCGTTGCAAACGCAGGAAGTGACCTTGATTTACGAAGGGAAAGAACATAAAATTACCGTTCAACCGAGCGAAACCATTTTAGAGGCGGCTTTGGAGGCCGATTTAGACATCCCCTATTCTTGTCAAGCGGGCATGTGTACGGCTTGTATGGGTCTATGCTCAAGCGGAAAAGTGGGAATGGACGAGGAAGACGGCTTAACCCCAGGCGAAATCGCGAAGGGATATATTTTAACCTGCGTGGCTCATCCATTGAGCGCTGGTGTGGTGATTGACTTAGATTAATATGAAACAGAGAACATTTTTACCGGCAGATTTTCAATTAAGTACGTGGGAATCGGTATTGCCTTATTTTGAAAAATTAAGTGCGACGGAAATCTCCAGCATTGCTGATTTAAGGGATTTTTGCGCGAACCGCTCCGAATTAGAATCCTACTTATCGGAAAATTTCGCGTGGCGCTACATCAAAATGTCGTGCGATAACCAAAACGAGACCTTGCAAACGAGCTACGCCCAGTTTGTGAACGAAATCATGCCCAATGCCTCTGTTTTCGACGATGCTTGGAATAAGAAAGTGATCGAAAGTCCCTTCGTGAATGAGCTAACAGAAACGGGATTCCCTGTGATGTTGCGCGGCATGAAGAAGGCGATTGAGATCTTCCGCGAGGAAAATATTCCCTTGTTCACGGAATTACAAAATCTAGAAACCAATTACGGGGCATTAACTGGCGCCTTGATGGTGACAATTAAAGGCGAAGAAAAAACCTTGCAACAGGCGGGGGCACTATTGGAATCCACGGATCGTGCGGAACGCGAAGAGGTGTACCAAACGATGGTTCAAAAACGCTTGACTATTAAAAATGAATTAAACGATTTGTATTCTTCGCTTATTGAGAAGCGCCATCAAGTGGCCTTGAATGCGGGTTTTGAAAACTACCGCGATTATGCCTTCGCGAGCTTGGGTCGTTTTGATTATGGTCCGGCGGAATGTTTTGAATTCCACGAGGCGGTGGCTGAAACGGTTGTTCCTTTATTAAACGAGGCGGCGGCAAAACGCAAAGAAGAGATGGGGCTGGATACCTTGAAGCCCTATGATAAAGCGGTGGATCCGTTGGGTCGCGGACCTTTGAAACCATTCGAGACAGGAGAAGAATTATTGACCAAAACGATCGGCGTTTTCAACGAGATGGATCCGTTCTTAGGTAACTGCCTAAAGGAAATGGTGACATTGGATCGTTTCGATTTAGACTCGCGCAAAGGGAAGAATCCTGGCGGCTATAACTATCCCTTAGAGGAGACGGGCTATCCGTTCATCTTTATGAACGCGGCGGGAACCGTGCGTGATGTGGTGACTTTGTTACACGAAGGTGGTCACGCGGTGCACAGTATTTTGACCAAAGACCTAGCCTTAAATTCCTTCCGTAATTTTCCATCAGAAGTGGCTGAGCTAGCTTCGATGAGTATGGAATTAATGACGATGGACCTGTGGGGACATTATTTTACGAATCCGGAAGAGGCAAAACGTGCCAAAATCAAACACTTGGAAGACATCTTAGAAACACTTCCTTGGGTGGCGACGATTGATGCGTTCCAACATTGGGTGTATGAAAACCCTGCACATACGGTCGCGCAGCGCGAAGAGAAGTGGAACGAAATCGTTTCGAAATTCTCGGATTCGGTGACGGATTGGACGGGATTAGCGGAGGTGCGGTCGAATATTTGGCAAAAACAATTACACCTGTTCGAAGTACCTTTCTACTATATTGAGTATGCAATTGCGCAATTAGGGGCGCTGGCGGTTTGGCGTAATTATTGTCAAAATCCGAAAAAAGCCCTCGAGCAATACATCGCCGCGCTTTCACTTGGATATACACAACCGATGAAAACGATTTACGCCACAGCCGGCATCGAATTCAATTTCAGTAAACCTTATATCCAGGAATTGATGAACTTTTTAGCGGATCAAATTAAAAAAATTGAGGAAAGTTAGGCGAACGAAGACCTATTCCTTATTTTTGCAAATAATTATTGACACAGCCTTATGAAATTATCAAATTTACTTTCTTTAGTAGCGGTTTTATCGGTAGCGACTTCTTGTGATTACCAAAAAAACAATACCATCAAACAAAAAGACCTTCACAAAGGTGATGAGTATGTGTACGGCGTTCACCCAGACAGCGCAGCGGTTCAATCAAAATTGAAATACGATGCGAAGCCAGAACTAGAAGTGAAAGCGAATGCGATCCGCGAGAAATTATTCAAAGGAAAAGCGATTAATCAAGGAAACTAATTCCTGATCACATAGATTTAAAGAAGCCGGTTTATCCGGCTTTTTTTATGTCCTCTTGTGAGCGATTGCGATTAATGCACCAGCATATCCCTTAAAAAAGTCAGTTGGTAAATACCCGCCACATAGATGAGCGACCAGATCAGCGAGGAGATTCCCATCAAGAATAGAATGCGAGGAGTAGGAACTTTAAAGGATAAGGACAATAAACTACCTCCAATCGGAGTGAAAATCAAAGGCGTTAAGGCGGCAATTCCTTTCATTCCGAAACGTTGCCAGATATCAACGGCGTAGCGAATACGTTTTGAGAAAATCTTTGGTTTGGTGGTTCGGTATTTAGCGATCAAGCCCAAAATGGCTTTTCCCAAGGTAACAATAATCGTTACCGTAGCCATCGCCCCAAGCCAAGTAAAAAGTACGGTTTCGTACCATGCTAAGCCTAGGCTAAAACCCGTGATGGGCCCAGCGATAAACTTCAATCCTGTGGCGATCATTACACCAGAATAGGCTGCCCAAGACATTATTTCGCAGTTTGATAGATGGATTTACCTTCGTCTAAGAAGCTAACAAAGTGAGAAACATTCGCATCGAAAGCTACCGGTTGAACCATCGGCTTATCGTCTTTGCGTGGGTCTAGCAAAACATAATGCGGTTGCGCGTTCGAGTTGAAGCGGGAGATTTGGAAGTCGAGATTTTGGTCCCCTAAGGTCTTCTTCTCCTGTCCGTCCACTTTCGAAGTATACCATTTCGAAGCAGGCAATTCCGTCTTGTCATCGCAATACAAAGCCACCACCACATAATCATTTTTTAGTCGCTGCAAGACTGCTGGATCTGACCACACGTATTCCTCCATCTTGCGGCAATTCACACAGCCATGGCCCGTGAAGTCGATAAACAAGGGTTTGTTTGCCTTCAAAGCAGCGGCTTTCGCCTGTTCGAAATCAAAATACCCAGTTAGGCCTAAAGGCAACTCTAAGAAATCGCTGTATAAAGCATTATTTGTTGGTGCAACAGGCTCAACGGCTTGCGATCCTTTGAAATCCTGTGAATTCATCGGTGGCAACCAGCCAGAAAGCCCTTTCAACGGCGCTCCGAACATCCCCGGAACCAGGTAAATAACAAAGGCTAAAACCGCCGTCGCGAACAAGGTACGTGGAACGGACAGATTCTTCGCAGGGCCATCGTGTGGCAAGGAAATCTTACCGAATAAATACAAGGTCAAAGCCGTAAAGATCGCAATCCAAATCGCTAAGAAGATCTCGCGATCCAATAGATGCCAATGGTACACCTGGTCTGCCACGCTTAAGAATTTAAACGCTAAAGCGATTTCCAAGAAGCCTAAAACGACTTTCACCTCATTCATCCAATTACCCGACTTAGGCAGTTTTTGCATAAAGCCAGGGAAAATCGCGAAAAGTGTAAACGGAATCGCAAAGGCTAGGGAGAAGCCAAGCATCCCAATAATCGGCTTCAAGAAAGCACCTTGCGAGGCCGCTATCAAGATAGATCCAGCGAGTGGTCCCGTGCAAGAAAAGGAAACTAATACAAGAGTGAAGGCCATAAAGAACACGCCGATGAATCCACCTTTATCCGACTTCGCATCTACTGTGTTCACTAAGTTCGACGGCAATACAATTTCAAAAGCGCCTAAAAACGAAATACCAAACAAGATAAATATCGTAAAGAAGAGCATATTCGGAATCCAGTGCGTACTCAAGAAGTTCGCAAAACTAGCCCCAGCGAAGAAGGCTAATAGCGTCCCGAAAAACACATAGATCAAAACGATAAATCCTCCATATAAAAACGCTAAGCCTTTTCCACCCTTTTGTTTGGTGAAGAAACTCACGGTCATCGGGATTAATGGATAGACGCAAGGTGTTAATAAAGCGAGGAATCCGGCGCCCAAGGCGATCCAGAAGAAAGCGAAAAGGGAATCGTTTTCGGGTGTTTCTGTGGGCGTCGCTACTGCGGCAGGTTTGGCAACCACTGAATCCACAGTCACCGCTGGTTGCACGACGGCAGCAACTGGCGTATCCGCAACCGCCGCCATCTCTGCTTTACCTTTTAAACTAAATGCCCCTCGTATAGGAACACAAAGACCTGAAACATTCGAGCAAGATTGTGAATCGTAAGAGCCCTCGATCGTGTAATCCGAGGCGGTGATTTTCACTTTTTGCCGGAATTCAGCCTGATCAGTAAAGTAGGTATAGGTACCGTTCCAAATCTCGGTATCGTTTTTCGAGTGCGGGTTAATCGCCTTCAAGCCACCCACTGTTTGATAACCTGCACTGGGTTTGAAAGTGACAGTAGTAACCGTAGGCCCTAAATCTTTATCGAAGTCAGATGAATACAAATACCAGTCTTTCTCGATTGCAACTTTAAAGATGACCTCAGCTTGCTCCCCTACTTTCGGGTTAGCAGGTTTGATCGACCAAGACCATTTAGCAGGGGTAATCTTTTGCGCTAAAGCCGGAATGGCCATAAATGCGAACAAAAGAAAGGCGATATATTTTAATTTCATGTTTGTCTCAAAATGCAAAACCAAAATTAAGAAAAAAGCGCGGAAACGCGCGTGATATTTGTCTTATTATAGCGGCTTTTCGTTTTTCAATTTGGAGAAAAAAACGTATTTTTGACCTTTCAAATTGTAATCCAGACCCCATTCGATTTTTATGGCATCCACTTTCCCTACACAACGAGATAAAGAGATTTTTGACCTGATTAACCAGGAGGCGCATCGCCAAGAATTTGGCATTGAACTAATCGCCTCTGAAAACTTTACCTCTCCTCAGGTGATGGAAGCTCAGGGAAGTGTTTTAACGAATAAATATGCTGAAGGTCTACCCGGAAAGCGTTATTATGGTGGTTGTGAAGTAGTAGATGAAGTAGAAACATTAGCCATTGAGCGGGCAAAGAAATTATTCGGCGCGACATGGGCAAACGTTCAACCTCACTCTGGAGCGCAAGCGAATGCGGCAGTATTCTTATCGTTCTTAAACCCAGGCGATAAAATCTTAGGATTTGATTTGTCTCATGGTGGTCACCTTTCACACGGATCTCCGGTAAATTTCTCGGGAAAATATTTCCAAGCATTCTTCTACGGGGTAGAAAAAGAAACTGGTTTGATCGATTGGGACAAAGTAGAGGCGACTGCGTTAAAAGAGAAACCAAGATTGATCATTTGTGGCGCGTCTGCTTATTCTCGTGATTGGGATTATGCCCGTCTTCGCGCGATCGCTGACCAAGTAGGAGCGATTTTATTAGCTGATATTTCACACCCATCTGCGTTAATCGCGAAGGGTTTATTAAATAACCCGGTTCAACATTGCCACATTATTACGACTACGACGCACAAAACACTTCGTGGACCACGTGGTGGTTTGATCATGATGGGGAATGATTTTGAGAATCCATTTGGCTTTAAGACCTTAAAAGGAGAATTAAAAATGATGTCTGCCTGCTTAGATGGCGCCGTGTTCCCAGGTACGCAGGGTGGTCCATTAGAGCACGTGATTGCGGCGAAAGCGATTGCTTTTGGCGAGGCGTTAACTCCTACGTTTGAGGCGTATGCGAAGCAAGTGCAGTCGAATGCGCAAGCGATGGCGAAGGCCTTTTTAGCGAAAGGATACGATATCATCTCTGGAGGTACTGATAATCACCTGATGTTGATCGACTTACGCCCTAAAGGCTTGAGCGGTAAATTAGCGGAGAATACCTTGATTCAAGCGGATATCACGATTAACAAAAATATGGTTCCATTCGATGACAAGTCTCCATTCG
>CAILUB010000179.1 GCA_903837305.1 uncultured Cytophagaceae bacterium | reverse complement strand
GGACCCACCAGGACGTGGATTTATTATAAATACTAGCCTCTGAAAACTTGCTATCCTATAGATTTAAGAATCTATGCCTTTGGAAAGAGGTCTTTAATAAGTGCTCGAAGTGACATGCATGACGCAATTGTATGTTCTACCGCTACAGACTTCATTCATTAGCTTTAAACATTATGCTTTTAAATTTATTTTAGGGATTGGTGTTAGATAAGTCAATCTCCAGCACTCAAAGCTACCTTTGCTAAAAAAGCACGACCAGCTTTTGATCCATTTGGTCGATTGAGAACATTAGAGATATAGTTACCACTTCGCACTACCAATTCAAAATCTATACCCGTTTCAATCCCAAGCCCAGCAAGTAGATAAAGAACATCTTCAGTTGCAACATTACCAGTTGCCCCTTGTGCATAAGGGCAACCACCCAAGCCAGCTACTGATGAATGAAAGGTACTCACACCCATTTCCATGGCCGCATAGATATTTGCCAGAGACTGGCCATAAGTATCATGAAAGTGTCCAGAATAGGTACTCATTGGCAATATCTGGCCAATATGCTCGAAAACTGCTTTAATTTTGTTTGGAGTTCCAATGCCGATCGTGTCGGCGATATCAATTTCCGCGCATCCTAGGTCTGCCATCAGTCGGACCACCTCCCCTACTTTCGCAGGATCAATATTGCCCTCAAAAGGACAGCCCATGGCGCAAGAAATACTTCCACGTACTCGAATATTATGATCCAAAGCTGCTTTTGTAACAGGTGCAAAACGTTCAATAGATTCTGCGATACTACAATTAATGTTCTTTTGAGAAAAAGTCTCCGATGCAGCTCCAAAAATGACAATCTCATTGGCGCGAGAAGCTAGTGCCTTTTCAAATCCTTGAAGATTGGGAACTAATACTGAATAAATTGTGCCTGGCATCCGATCAATACCAGCCATCACAATTTCACTACTCGCCATTTGCGGAATCCATTTTGGCGATACAAAAGCAGCTGCCTCAATATTGGAAAATCCAGCTGATGATAATTGGTTAATCAGGGAAATCTTTACCTCATTTGCTACGAATGTTTTCTCATTCTGCAAACCATCGCGAGGCCCTACCTCGACTATCTTTACTTTTTTAGGTAAGTATGGAGAACTAATCATAATGAGCTATTCTAATTAAGTAGGGCTTGCAAAAGTAATTAATTGATCGCCTTCACCCACCTGATCCCCCTCGGCATAATGAATTTCAGCGATGATCCCATCTACAGGTGCAGTAATGGTGTGTTCCATTTTCATTGATTCAACAACTATGAGTTCGTCTCCCACAATAACTTGATGTCCCACCTCAACCCGAATGGCTACAACTTTACCAGGCATTGGTGCAGTCAATTTTCCAATAGCACTCTCATCAACATGAGTCATTGCTAGAGGATTTTGGTAGTGCCATTTTTGATATCTGCCATCGCGAAATAAATGAAGGGTATTTGGATGACTAGACTCTGAAATCACGCGTGCATTCAATTGCTTTCCGTTTAATTCGATTCGCAGTACACCATCATCTTCGCAATGGGTAAAGTGCCGCATCTCACCATCGTATAAGAGTGTATTTTGGGAATAATTTAGCCGCACTACATGAGCTTGATGTGAATCGTCTAACATCCACGTAAAGCCTCTTTCGATGAATCCATTCATCCGCCATCCATCTAATTTTTGCCACGGTGATTGGACTTCAGAGTTATACGCTCTAGATTGATACAGCTCCGCTGACAATTGTCCCGCAACCAAAAAGGCCAAGCTTTCAAAATCAACCTTTAAGTCCTTTTGTAGCAACTCATTTTCATGCCGGAGTATTAATCCAGTATCTAAATTGGGTTTAACAAAAGAATCATTTTTAACTAAGCGGGATAAAAAGGCTACATTGGTCGACAGGCCTACAATATTGACTTGAGCTAACGCCACTTCCATTCTAGATAATGCTGTTGGTCGATCCTCGCCCCATACAATTAATTTAGCAATCATGGGGTCATAGAAAGGGCTGATAACGTCACCTTCCCGAACACCAGCATCCACCCTCACCACTCCCAACTCTTCTTTAGGCATCAACATAGTCAATAATTTACCAGTGGAGGGAAGAAACTGATTCTCAGGATTTTCAGCATAAATACGTGCCTCAAGAGCATGTCCGCACTCTTTGAGTTGATTCTGCAATAGTGGAAGCGGTTCTGAGTTAGCAACCCTGAGTTGCCATTCCACCAAATCTTGCCCTGTAATCATTTCGGTTACTGGATGCTCAACTTGAAGACGAGTATTCATTTCCATAAAATAAAAATGACCAGCCTGACCCTCATCATCGGCTTCAGCAATAAACTCTACCGTTCCAGCACCTTCGTAATTGACTGCTTTTGCAGCATTAACAGCTGCTTGACCCATTTGAGCCTTTAGCTCATCACTCATGCAAGGTGACGGCGCCTCCTCTAGAACTTTTTGATGGCGCCTTTGGACGGAGCAATCGCGATCAAAAAGATAAACGCAATTACCCTGCTTATCGGCAAATACTTGAACTTCAATATGTCTAGGTCGACTCAAGTACCTCTCTACCAATACCTTATCGTCCCCAAAACTACTCATCGCCTCACGCTTACACGAAGCTAATGCTTGCTCAAAGGAATTACCATCCTCAATGATTCGCATTCCTTTACCGCCACCGCCAGCCGAAGCCTTTAGTAGAACTGGATACCCAATCTGATCGGCCTGCTTACGTAAGAAAGCGCAATCCTGCAATTCGCCGTGATAGCCTGGCACTAAAGGAACCCCAGCCTGCTCCATAAGTGACTTCGCAGCTGATTTAGAACCCATTGCCCTGATTGCTGCCTCGGGTGGCCCGATAAATACAAGGCCAGCGATAGCGCAATCACGAGCAAAATCTGCATTCTCAGAGAGAAAGCCATAACCAGGATGGATCGCCTGAGCACCATAAGCCAAAGCCTGTTTAATAATTATGCTGCCTAGAAGATAGCTTTCCTTGGGTGATGAGCCGCCAATGTAGACGGCCTCATCACATACTTGAACATGCAGCGCATCTTTATCGGCATCCGAATAAACGGCAACCGTTTTAACCCCTAATTTTCGGCAGGTTTTTGCAATTCGGCAGGCAATTTCACCTCGATTAGCGATGAGAATTTTAGTAAACAATTATTTTTTCTCCAGAAATAATCTCATGCGAACTTGCGCCTCATCAGTTCCGCGAATATCAGCAATTCGCTTTACTGTATCTTCAATCAAATTCGCATCAATTACCTGACTAGAAAAGTCCTGAACCAGTTTTTTGCACTTTGTCACCGCTTGAGTACCATTCTGGAGTATGGCGAGAAAAATTTTTTCTACCTGCTGATCCAAGTCATCGGGTTGACAGAGTACGTGTACAAATCCTAAGCGATGAGCCTCAGCAGCCGAGAACCTTTCTGAAGTAATAAAGTAGCGGCGAGATGCCTGCTCCCCTAGCGCTCTAATCACATAAGGGCTAATGGTTGCTGGCAATAAACCTAATCGTGCTTCAGATAAACAAAAGTGGGCATTATCACTTGCGACAACAATATCGCATACCGCTGCAAGCCCTATGCCACCTCCATATGCATCACCTTGAACACGTGCGATAACTGGGATTGGACAGCAATATATTCGATGAAGCATTTGAGCTAACCGGCGAGCATCGGCCAAGTTCTCTTCATGACTATAGGAAGCCATAGACTTCATCCAAGTTAGATCTGCACCGGCACAAAAGCTGACGCCACTAGCTGCCAAAATAATAACTCTGACCTCATTACCATTAGTTAGGTCTTCAAAAATCTCAGTCAACTCTGCAATGAGAGCCTCATTAAAAGAATTTCGTAATGTTGGCCGATTTAAAGTTACTGTAGCAATTGACTTATTGATATCTAAAATAAGTGAGGTGTATTTTGATGATGGATTCATTTTTAAGCCTTATACCCATTTACATTCTAAATAAACCGAACTTCGTTTCGGGAATGGGGGCATTTAAGCTAGCTGAGATTGCTAAACTTAAAACTTTTCTAGTGTCTTTTGGATCAATGATGCCATCATCCCAAAGCCTAGCGCTAGCATAATAAGGATGGCCTTGAGTTTCGAACTGTTGTCTCAGTGGAGCTTTAAATGCAGCCTCCTCTTCAGAACTCCATTGCCCACCCCTTGCTTCTATTCCGTCGCGACGCACCGTAGCTAATAGACTGGCAGCCTGTTCGCCACCCATTACAGAAATTCTTGCATTTGGCCACATCCATAACATTCTTGGGCTATATGCTCTTCCACACATTCCATAATTACCAGCGCCAAACGATCCGCCAATAATCACTGTAAATTTTGGGACTTGAGCTGTAGCAACTGCTGTTACCATCTTGGCGCCATTTCTAGCAATGCCTTCATTCTCATATTTACGACCAACCATAAAACCCGTAATATTTTGCAAAAATATCAAAGGAATTTTTCTTTGGCAGCACAACTCAATAAAGTGAGCCCCTTTTAGCGCGCTTTCCGAAAACAAGATTCCATTATTAGCGATAATTCCAACTGGATATCCGTCAATATGAGCAAATCCGGTTACCAGAGTAATACCAAATCTCGCCTTAAATTCATCAAACTCAGATCCATCTACAACACGAGCTATTACCTCTCTAACATCATATGGCTTACGAGTATCCACGGGAATCACACCATATAACTCATCTGCGCTATACAGTGGTTGTGTTGCATCTCGTCGCTTTAAAGGCTCCGGTTTCTTACGGTTTAGATTACTCACTATATTGCGGGCAATACTCAGTGCATGGGCATCATTTTGTGCATAATGATCAGCAACTCCCGATAGCCTAGTATGCACATCAGCACCACCTAATTCTTCAGCGCTAACAATTTCTCCAGTAGCCGCCTTAACCAACGGTGGGCCAGCCAAAAAAATAGTTCCTTGATCTTTTACGATGATGCTCTCATCACTCATCGCAGGAACATAGGCGCCACCAGCGGTGCATGAGCCCATAACAACGGCAATTTGCGGAATGCCTTTTGCTGACATATTCGCCTGGTTAAAAAAAATGCGACCAAAATGATCTCTATCAGCAAACACCTCATCTTGATTTGGAAGATTGGCGCCGCCTGAATCTACTAAGTAGATACAGGGTAAATTATTTTGATCTGCTATCTCTTGGGCGCGTAAATGCTTCTTTACAGTCATTGGGAAATAAGTTCCCCCTTTAACAGTAGCGTCATTGCAAATAATTACGCATTCTTGCCCAGCAATCGAACCAATACCAGTTATGAGTCCAGCACTAGGTGCTGCATCAGACCCCAATTTTTCAGGGTACATGCCATAAGCAGCTAGCTGAGAAAATTCTAAGAAAGGAGTTCCCGGATCGATTAATAACTGCACTCTATCTCTAGGCAGTAATTTAGATCGATCAATATGTTTTTTTCTGGCGCTTTCACCACCACCTAATTCAATCTGTCTGATCTTAAGCACTAAATCATCCACAACAGACTGCATTAATTGCTTATTAGCAATAAATTCAGAATTTCGGATATTTAGTTTAGATTCAAGCTTAGGCATATCTCAGCATCTCTTCATTAAATAGTTTCGGTAAATAATTCACTGCCAATGAGCATTCTGCGAATTTCAGAGGTTCCAGCACCAATTTCATATAACTTGGCATCACGCCATAAGCGACCAACGGGATAATCATTGACATAACCATTACCTCCGAAAATTTGAATGGCTTCACCCGCCATCCAAGTAGCCTTTTCGGCCGTATAAAGGATCACTCCAGCTGCATCTTTTCGGACCTGACGCACATGCTCCGAACCCAATGCATCCAAGTGCCTTCCAACCGCATAACAATATGCTCGACATGCCTGAAGCGTGGTGTACATATCTGCCACTTTTCCCTGGATTAGCTGAAATTCTCCAATAGATTGCCCAAACTGTTTACGATCATGAATGTAAGGCACTACCACATCCATGCAGGCTTGCATAATTCCTAGCGGGCCTGCTGCTAAGACTGCTCGTTCATAGTCCAATCCACTCATTAGAATCTTCGTACCACCATTGAGTTTTCCCAATATATTTTCAGCCGGCACCTTGACATTATCGAACACTAGCTCGCCCGTGTGTGATCCGCGCATCCCTAGTTTGTCTAACTTCTGAGCTACAGAAAACCCTGGCATATCTTTTTCAACGATGAAGGCAGTAATACCTTTTGAACCTAGTTGAGGTTCAGTTTTCGCATAAACCACCAATACATCACAATCTGGTCCATTGGTAATCCACATCTTTGTACCATTCAAAATGTAATTGCCATCTTTTTCAGCCGCCTGTAGTTTCATACTCACTACATCAGAGCCAGAATTAGATTCACTCATAGCTAAGGCGCCAATGTAATCACCGGATACTAATTTTGGTAAATATTTTTTCTTCTGTGCCAAAGTACCGTTTCGGTGAATTTGATTGACACATAAATTTGAATGCGCACCATAAGAAAGACCAACTGAAGCAGAGGCTCGCGATATTTCCTCCATCGCGACCATGTGAGCTAAATAGCCCATATTCGCACCGCCATATTCTTCTGAAACTGTGACTCCCAGGGCCCCAAGATCACCCATTTTCCTCCATTGCTCCATTGGGAATTGATCTTTCCTATCAATAAGCTCTGCTTGTGGTGCAATTTCAGACTGGGCATAGGTGCAAATGGTATCGCGTAAGGCATCAATGTCCTCACCTAAATAAAAATGCACTCCAGGAATATTTTTCATAAAACCCCTTATCCACGAACTTTATTATGAACAATGCCCCTCTGAATTAACCTTCAGACTGTCTGTAAATATGCTAATTTTTTGTTTTAAAAGGGCAATATAAGTAAATTTACTTTACGTTAACGTTAACGTCAAGTAAATTAAAAGATAGAATCTAACTATCTTATGGTGTAAAGAGGGTTTGAATGGGTCAGCTTTTCCCAGAGAGGATCTTTTTGCATTGCAATTCATAAGCAGCAATCTCACCAACTTGATCTTTCAAGTCCTCCATTTGTTGCTCGAGTGCGCTACGATGTTTTGCGAGTGTTTTAATGAATCTTTTTAGCTGAAGGATGCTCCCATCTGGCTTATTGTATAAATTAATATCTAAAATTTCCTTAATTTCCGCCAAAGAAAATCCTAATCGCTTGCCCCGTAAAATCAACCTAAGACGAGTTCGATCTGCGCTTGAATACATTCTTATCTGGGAGTTCTTTCCAATTCGCTCAGGGGACAGCAAATTTTGATCTTCATAAAACCGAATTGTTCGATGAGTAACGTCAAACTCGTCCGCTAACTGAGCAATAGTAAATTGATAGTTATTTTTAGACGGCTTTTTACTAAGGCTCATAAATCTCTTTTAATAAAATCGAGGCCAAGTTGCCTCATAAAAACTTTTATCATACCTTCTGATTAATCCAGTCCCTGATAATCAGGCTTTCGTTTTTCAATAAATGCTGAAAGTGCCTCTTTGAAGGATGTGCTTTTTAATCTCTCTATCAATACCCTGCCCTCGGAATTAATTTGACTGATAACATCCGCTTGAATCTGATTGCCCTTTAGAAGGCTTTTTGTTTTAACAAGCGCATCCTGTGAGAGTGCCGTCAATCGTAAAGCCTGTTGCAGAGCATAATCAAGCGAGGATTGATCTGAGATTACTTTATTTACAAAACCAGATTGATAGGCTTGCTCTGCTGATAAAGCTTCACCAAAAAATAAAATTTCTGATGACCTTTGATGGCCAATCAAGCGTGGCATCAACAAACTCACAGCTGCTTCAGGCACTAGGCCTAGGGATACAAATGGAAATATAAATTTCGCCTCTTTTTGTGCATACACTAAATCACAATGAAACAACATAGTGGCGCCAATACCTACCGCAGAACCATTTACCGCTGCAATTAATGGTTTTTTAAGCGAAGCAATCGTTCTTAACAGCTGCAAAGCGGGAGCATCTTCACTCAAAATGGGAGAGCTTAAAAAGTCTTGTAAATCATTTCCCGCAGAAAAGGTATCACCAGCTCCGTGCAATAAAATTACCTTAACTTCAGAATTAAGATCGCCAGCTATAAGAGTATCTTTAAGATCGCGGTACATCTTTACCGTAAATGCATTTCTCTTTTCTGGCCGAGAAAACTCAATTTTTAAAATCCCATCTTTTTCTTCGCATTTAATCATTTTATTAAACTCTTTCAAAAATTGCTGCTGCACCCATACCGGTTCCAATGCACATACTGACCATTCCGTATTTAAATTTCTTTCGACGAAGACCATGTAACAGAGTAGCCGTTCGAATTGCTCCTGTAGCCCCCAAAGGATGCCCTAAAGCAATCGCACTGCCCAATGGGTTAACTTTAGCTGGATCTAGCTTCAAATTATCCATAACAGCTAGGGCTTGAGCAGCAAAAGCTTCGTTTAATTCAATCCAATCAATCTGTTCTTGATGGAGATTAGCAAGGTCTAGAGCGGCGGGAATAGCCTCTACTGGACCAATTCCCATAACTTCAGGAAGAACACCTCTAACTGCAAAACTTACAAAACGCGCTAAAGGAGTTAGGTCAAATGCCTTAATTGCTTTCTCGCTGGCAAGAATAACTACGCCAGATCCATCGGACATTTGTGAGCTATTACCGGCAGTAACGCTCCCTCCGCTTGCAAAAACCGGCCTTAATTTTGTAAGTGCCTCCAATGAAATATCAGGGCGAGCACCCTCATCCTTTAAAAGAACCCCACTCTTAATTTCTACCTCACCGGTCTCTAGATTCGGAGTACGCATTTCATACTCAATGGGTGTTATTTCTTGGTCAAACTCGCCTGCAATTTGTGCAGCAATCGCCTTTCGGTGTGAATTTAATGCAAATTCATCTTGCTGATCGCGTGATACTTTCCATTGTCTAGCGACCGTCTCGGCTGTAAGTCCCATTCCATAGGCAATACCCAGATTCTCATCTCTTGCAAATATTCCCGGCGAAAGAGATTGAACATTTCCCATCATTGGAATAAAACTCATAGATTCAACGCCACCACCAATCATGACATCTGCCTCTCCCAGTCGAATACGGTCCGCAGCTATTGCAATCGCACTTAAGCCAGAAGCACAAAATCGATTTACGGTAATTCCACCAACAGAGTTAGGTATACCAGCCAATAAAAGACTGATGCGTGAAACATTTAGACCCTGCGCGCCCTCTGGCATAGCACAGCCGACAATAATATCCTGTATTAATGATGGGTTTAGTAGTGGGACTTGTTTTAAAGCGCTAATTAGCATCACTGCCAATAAATCATCAGGCCTCACATTTCTAAGATTACCTTTAAACGCCTTCCCCACTGGAGAGCGGGTCGCAGAAACCACATATGCATCTTGTATTTTTTTCATATTTCCTTATGAGACTAATTACGCAATGGTTTGTGCGTTGTTAACATATGCGCTATGCGTTCCTGTGTTTTGGGCGCAGTAAATAACTTTATGAATGCCTGTCTTTCCAGTTTAAATAGCCACTCCTCTGAAACAAGCGCGCCATCATCTACATCACCTCCAGAAATAACATGAGCAATCTGATCCCCAATAAAGAAATCATGCTCAGAAATAAACCCGCCATCTCTCATATTGATCAAGATCCCTTTCAAAGTTGCCTTAAGAGATCTGCCTCCAACTTTAAAGTCATACTTCATTGGAGCTCTATATCCTGACTGTGACATAGTCTGCGCCTGCAATAATGATTGATATAAGAGCTCATGAATATTGGGGACAATAACGTCAGACTCCTGAAGATAGCCCATCTTTATTGCCTCTTGAGCCGAACTTGAAACCTTAGCTTGCGATACATTTAGAAATCTTGGCTTAACGTAGTCTAGAAAAATAGAATTTCTTGCCTCCATGACCCCCTTTGAGCAGCCGATTGCCAATTCTTTTAAACCTCCCCCAGCAGGTAATAAACCAACACCGGACTCAACTAAACCGAGATAGCTTTCAGCTGCAACTACTCTTCTGGCGGAATGCATAATTAACTCACAGCCCCCTCCTAGAGCAAGCCCAGCGACCGCTGATATGACTGGCACATTTGAGTATTTTACTGAGGATACTGTTTCTTGAAATTCCTTAACATACCGCTCAATACCTTCAAGTCCCTGATCTTTATAAAGCCCTACAGCTTCTGATAGATCTGCACCAGCACTGAACAATACCGTTCCACCAATTTGAAGGGAAGTCGGCTGCCAAATAACGAGCGCATCATAATTTTTTTCTGCGAGCTGTACAGCCTTAGCAATTAGATCCATTACTTCCACGCTAATCGTGTTTGCCTTTGACTTAAATGACAAGATAAGTACTTTTTCAAAGCGCTTATCAAGCCAGAGTCTTCCACAAGGCGCTTCTAATATCGTAGTGCCTGAACTGTTGGAATCAACCGTACCATCACCTAGCAATTGCGCTTTGAAAATTTGTTTTTTATAAACAGGTAAAGAGCTACGTAAAATAAAATCACCCGAAAGTGGTGACCAAGAGCCTTTATTACTATGAACACCCCCTGCTGTAATTACCTTTTTACTAAATACCCAATCTGGAAGTTTTTCTCTTGAGAGGGTTTTGCCATTATCAATATCCTCCTGGACCCAGAGTGCAATTTTCTCCCAACCTGCACTTTGCCAAGTTTCAAATGGCCCAAGATTCCAACCGTAACCCCAGCGCATAGCAAAATCCACTTCAGCAGCAGAGTTTGCAATAGACTCTAAATGGACAGCAATAAAGTGAAATAGATTTCGATATATTTCCCATATAAAGTAACCTTGCGGGTCTTTACAAGATCTAAACAGGGCAATTTGCTGATTGCTTGGTTTCTTAAGGATTTCTAATACCTCAGTACTAATCTGATTCGCAGCAGAATCATATGCACTGGTTTGCAGATTAAAAACTAGATTTTCTTTGCCAACACGCTTATAGAAACCGGATCCAGTCTTTTGTCCTAGATGTCCAATTTCCACTAATTTTTCAAGTACAACAGGTAGTTGATAAGACTTGAAAAATGGATCGTCTCGAAGAGTGCTCTGCATCGTTTTAATTACATTGGACAATGTATCAATACCAACGACATCGCAAGTTCTGAATGTGGCAGACTTTGGTCGTCCGAGTTTATCACCGGTTAAAGCGTCAACCAAATCGAAACTCAAATTTAGCTTTTCGGCAGTTGCTATCGTACTTAGTATTGAAAACACACCAACTCGATTCGCAATAAAGTTAGGGGTATCCCTTGCTCTAACAACACCTTTTCCCCAAACAGAGGTAGCAAATGTTTCTAATGAATCTAGGATTACTTCAGCAGTTTTTTTGGAGGGAATTAACTCCAATAAATGCATATATCGAGGTGGGTTAAAGAAATGAATACCACAGAACCGCTCTTTCAATCCCTCTGGAATGCCCTCGCAGAGTTTTTCAATTGAAATGCCTGAGGTGTTGCTTGCAAAAATAGCATTTTGACTTATGTATGGAGCTATTAGTTTATATAAATCGTACTTCCACTCTAACTTTTCAGCAATGGCTTCAATCACCAAATCACACTCACTTAATAATCCAAGATGTTCATCGTAATTTGCCGATTGGATCAATCTCGAATTATCAGAAAACATTAGAGGAGACGGCTTTAACTTATTTAAACTTTCGATGCCTTTCTTGGCAATAGCACTTTTATTAATTTGCTTTTCATCTATTGTTTGAGAAGCTAAATCAAATAAAATAACAGGAATATTAGAATTTATGCAGTGCGCAGCAATTTGGGAGCCCATCACACCCGATCCTAAAACGGCAACTTTTTTGACAATCAAATTCATTTAGCATTCCTTTTATTACTTCTATATTTAACGCTTCATTTCTTATGGACAATGAGCTGCAATGATCTTTTTAATATATTTTTTAGCTGTTTGAATACTCTCTTTATCTCTTAAAAATCGAGCATCATGTTGAAGACATAAGATTGCCCCGTAAAATGCAAAAAGTAGTTCGCGGGGATTGACATCCTTTTTAAGGTGACCCTCTGTGACAGCCATTTTTATTGCTTTGATAATGGCATTTCTCCAGTCTTGTACTATTTTTGCTAATTCGTCCCTAACCGGGCCAGGCCTATCATCCAATTCCATTGCGCCTGAAATGTAAATACAACCCGTATTGATTTCAGAAATGGTGATTTTAATCCACAGATCAAGAAGCATTTTTAATCGTGGCATGCCCCTAGGCATTGTCATAGCTGGATCAAATATAGACTCTTTAAACCTTCTGTGATATTCGTTGATAACTTCCAGCTGTAAATTTTCTTTGGAGTCAAAATGGGCATACACACCACTTTTACTCATCTGCATTCGATCTGCAATCAAGCCAATAGTGAGACCTTCAAATCCATCACGCCCCGCTAAATATAAAGCTGAATCGAGAATAAGCGCCTTAGTATGTTCGCCCTTAGTCTGTAGTTGATCTATCTTAAAATCTTCCATCTCGTAATCTTTAGAAATCAGTTTTAACTTACTTATCTTCATATAGATATGCCCTCTTAACTATTTCTGCATGCTTATTGTGAATGGCAATCATTAGTAAAAATTTATAAATTGATCGTGCTTTTAAATTTAAACTCTATGTATACTACATGAATAAAAAATACGGTCGTACTTTTAATTAAGGGTATACCCGATTCATTGTTTAGAATCAAAGAAATAAATTACTAGGAGTAGTGATGCCATATATAGCCCCAGTCAAAGACATGTTATTTGTGATGAATGAGTTAGCTAATATCAATCAATTAACTAAAATTTCAGGCCTAGAGGATTATGGCTACGAAACTGCTACTGCGGTTTTAACAGAATCGGCTAAATTTTGTGAAAACGAACTGGCCCCTTTGAACTGGACGGGCGACCAGAAACCCAGCGCACTCAAGGATGGCGAAGTTATTACCTCACCGGGATTTAAAGAAGCATTCAAAAGTTATACCGACGCAGGATGGCAAGGTGTGATTCACCCAGTTGAATTTGGCGGTCAAGGCTTACCAAAACTCATTTCTACGGCCTGTTTGGAAATGGTGAACGCAGCCAACCTCTCTTTTGCCTTATGCCCACTTTTAACGGATGGCGCCATTGAGGCTTTACTAACTGCTGCAAGCCCAGAATTACAAGCGCTTTATGTTCCAAAGATGATTTCAGGTGAGTGGACTGGCACGATGAATTTGACCGAACCTCAAGCAGGTTCCGATCTTTCCATGGTGCGTACTCGAGCGATTCCACAAGGAGACGGTTCATACAAAATTTTTGGCACGAAGATCTACATCACTTATGGTGATCATGATATGGCGCAGAATATCATTCATTTGGTGCTTGCTCGTCTACCTGATGCCCCAGAAGGCATCAAGGGAATATCCCTTTTTGTAGCCCCTAAGTTTATTGTGAACGAGGATGGATTTTTGGGGGAACGCAATGATATTGATTGCGTCTCTTTAGAACATAAGCTTGGTATTAAAGCTAGTCCAACAGCCGTATTACAGTTTGGCGATCATGGTGGCGCAACTGCTTATTTGGTTGGAAAAGAAAACCGTGGTCTTGAATATATGTTTGTCATGATGAATGCCGCACGTTTTGCTGTTGGTATACAGGGCATTGCTGTGGCAGATAGGTCTTATCAAAAGGCGGTACGCTATGCAAAAGAAAGAGTGCAAAGCCGTGATCTCGACGGTTCAGATGGACCAGTAGCGATTATTCATCAGCCCGACGTAAAGCGGATGTTGATGACTATGCGAGCTTATATAGAAGGTGCAAGAGCAATTGCTTATGTTGCCGCCTTATCATCAGATTTATCTCACCATCACCCCGATTCTGAATCTAAAGAAAATTACAGAGCTCTTTACGAATTTTTAGTGCCCATCATTAAAGGCTTCTCAACTGAGATGTCGATTGAGGTAGCAAGCTTAGGCTTACAGGTGCATGGTGGTATGGGCTTTATTGAGGAAACTGGCGCGGCGCAATATTACCGTGATGTTCGCATCTTAACGATTTATGAAGGCACTACTGCGATTCAGGCTAACGACTTGATTGGTCGAAAAACGGTGCGTGATAATGGAAAAGTTGCAAAAGAATTAGCGAGAAAAATAGAGGAAACAGAAAATGAATTAGCAAAAAGTGATAACGCTGCCGCTAGCTCAATCCATCAAAACTTAATATGTGCGCGACTCGCTTTTGAAAATGTCGTTGAATATATCGTAGATAACTATAAAAAAGATACAAAAGAAGTCTATGCGGGAAGTGTTACCTATTTACGTCTAGCTGGATTATTAACCTGTGGATGGCAAATGGCATTAGCCTTTCTTGTGGCAGAAAATAAAATGAAAGAAGATCCGGATTTCTACTCTGCAAAAATAGTAACTAGCCAGTTTTATGCAGAGCACTTATTAACTCAAGTAGCAGGTTTAGCTCAAACCATAATTGAAGGTGGTAGCTCCTGTATAGGATTGGAAATTAAACAGTTTTAGCAAGGTGAAAACCTCGCCTACAGCAAGGATTAAAAATCATGACATCAAATATTGATTCACAAAATCCGTTAATGGGTCAGATGATGTATCAGCCATTAATGATTTCAAGTATCTTAGTGCATGCTAAAAATCAGCACGGCAATACTGAGATTGTTTCAAGGCGCACCGAGGGAGATATCCATCGCTATACGTATGCTGACTGTGAGTTAAGGGCAAGAAAAGTTGCTCAAGCAATTTCAAAACTAGGTCTTAAACCAGGTGAACGTGTCGGAACCATTGCCTGGAATGGATATCGCCATTTAGAGTTGTATTACGGAATTTCTGGCAGTGGTTTGGTTTGCCACACCATCAACCCTAGATTATTTGAAGAACAAATTTCATACATTATTAACCATGCCCAAGATCGGGCTATCTTTTTTGACATCACATTCTTGTCAATAGTTCGTAAAATTTATAATGAGTGCCCAAGCGTTAAACACTGGATATGCATGATTGATGCCGATAAATTACCTGAAAGCAATTCACCTAAAATACTGTGCTATGAAAATCTTCTTGATGAAGAAAATGGTAACTTTGAATGGCCAAATTTTGATGAAAATACCGCGTCTGCGCTATGTTACACATCAGGCACCACTGGAAAACCAAAGGGCGTTCTTTATAGTCATCGTTCCACGCTCTTGCATACTTATGCCTCTGCTCTTCCAGACTCTTTAAACATCGCTTCAGTAGATACAGTCATGCCGGTTGTACCAATGTTTCATGTAAATGCATGGGGGATTCCTTATAGCTGCCCAATCACAGGGGCCAAAATAGTATTTCCAGGCGAAAAATTGGATGGGGCCTCCTTATATGAACTCCTCGAGTCTGAAGGTGTAACGATGTCAGCAGGAGTGCCTACTGTTTGGCTGGGGTTATTAGAATATATTCGTTCTCAAAAATTGAAATTCACGACCTTTAATAAAGCCATTGTTGGAGGGTCGGTGTGCCCACCTGCGATGATGAATGACTTTAATGCGTTAGGGGTGAAAATTACACATGCTTGGGGCATGACTGAGCTATCTCCACTAGGTACGGCGGCTAGTTTAAAAGCATCAGACCTTAAAAAATCCGAAGCCCAGAAAAAATTAATCCTGCAAAAGCAAGGTCGATCAATCTATGGGATTGAAATGAAAATTATTGACGCTAATGGAGAAACATTACCTCGAGATGGGAAATCCTACGGCGACCTTTTGGTTAAAGGTCACTGGGTGATTAGTAATTACTACCGATCCGATCTGTCGCCTCTGGATAAAGGATGGTTTCCAACGGGCGATGTTGCTACCATTGATCAAGATGGAAATATGCAAATAACTGATAGAAGTAAAGATGTTATCAAGTCTGGTGGTGAATGGATTTCTTCCATAGAAATCGAAAGCATTGCTAGCGCATTCCCTGACATCTCTATCTGCGCCTGCATATCAATCCCACATCCAAAATGGGGCGAACGTCCACTATTAATTGTAGTCAAAAAATTATCAGTCACGAAAAAAGATGATCTACTAAAAAAAGAAATTTTAAGTTTTTTTGATGGAAAAATGCCAAAGTGGAGCATTCCAGATGATGTTGTGTTCATTGACCAAATGCCATTAACTGCAACTGGAAAGTTATATAAGATGAAAATAAGGGAGCTATTTAATGGCTATCAATTTAAAAGTAACCATTCATGATTAGCTCAACACTAGAATCGAACTCAAATCTGCCGTTGCCAACGAGTAGAAAACATTCCCATACGCGTTCAATTACATTCTCTGGATATGAAAGAACAGACGGATTATGGGATATTGATGGCCATCTTCAAGATTCAAAGCCCAACATCTTAAAGGTGCAAGAGAGGACTTGGCAGGCGGGCGATTTTATTCATGATATGTGGATTCGACTAACTTTGAATAATGATTTATTTATCATTGATATAGCGACAACGATGATTAAACATCCATTAATGGACTGCAAAGAGGCAATCCCACCCATGAGATCTCTCATTGGAATTCAAATTGGGAAGGGCTGGAGAAATAAAGTAAATGAGCACATTGGCGGAAGTGATGGCTGCACTCATTTAAGGGAGTTATTACAAGGAATAGCTACTGCTGCATATCAGACCATACCAAGCGCAATGCATTTCAACGAAAGTTTGAATTTACAACGCCCTCACTTTATCGGAACCTGTAAAGCATGGGACGAGAGTGGATCAGCTGTTCTGACTTATTATCCAAGTTTTTATAAACCTAAAAAAATCTAACGGAACAATTTAATTAATCAGATTCTGCTCTTTAGCGACTTTAATGGCTTGTGATCTATTGCTTATGTTCAGCTCACTAAATATGTTTTTCAAGTGAAACTTAACAGTATTTTCTGAAATAAACATACATGCTGCGATTTCTTTATTTGATTTTCCATCTACTAATAATTTAACAATTTCTAGTTGGCGATTGGAGAAGTGGAGATCAAGTTTTTCTACAGAAGGCTGACTAAAGCTGGACTCATTTACGTCGGCCCCTGCATCAACCAGCAATCTCCTTAAAAAATTATTGTATTCAATATTTATAGAATTATCCTCAGAGGTGGCTACCTTTGCAGAGTCATATATTTCAGCTATTAAGCTGATAATTTCAGGGCCTTCATCAAGAAAGGAGCGCACATAGCCCCCCGTATGAGCCATACGAAGAGCCTGACTTAAAATTCTTTTCGCTTCTCGATGATTCAGCTTAGCATTCTCTAATAGAGAATTTAATATCTGCAATTTAATGATGAGATAAGTTCTACCTTGAAAATTTGAAATCTCGCTTGTAATAATCTTCTTTGCGGAAATAAAATCGCGGGATTGAATTAACAATTTAATTGAAATGTAAATCTCGCTACATATGAATTCGGATAAAGGAAAATACTCATCCACGCAATGCCTTTTCTTAATTCGCGACAGCATAATTTGATGATTTGCGAGTGAGGGATTGCTTAAAAATGAAATCCTAATTCGCTCTAAATTAACCAAATTAACGATTCGTCCCCACTGGCTTGAATGACTTATGCGCTCAAGTGAATCTAAAATAGCATTTGCCTTACCTAACTCCCCTCTCAAAAAATATGCACGAGAGGCAAATATATGTCCAATAGCCATGAAGTCAGGAACCAAAGCACTTGTGATCTCCTCCTCATAGCGGGACCATATACTACAAGCCGCACCAATTTGATTTGATTCATATAAAGTCCAAATTTGACATACTGCTAACGCTGCTGGAGTTTTGATTTCTATATTATTAAATTTTTGATTCCTAAAGATAGCTTCTGACGAGCCGAAAATACCAGTTACCTCCTTTAGCCTGCCTTGAATAATTAGAGAAATACACTCAACAGCCAAGGTATACCCATTACTAAAGGATGATCTAATTTGACTTGCACAATTCTTTGCTAATAAAAGTGATATTCGAACACCCTCAAAATCTCCCTTTAATAGCTTTCCGAATGCGTATAAATTAGCCGCTGCTGCTAGTTCAAACGCTGCAAAACCTTGCGGTAACGGTAATTCTAGGATTTTTGATTCCTCCAAAATGACCATAGATGCAGGCAAATCATCGTCAAATAGTTTGGCCATTGCTAGAAATAAATTTTGCCGAATTGGTTGATTGCATTCAAGAGGAATTTGTTGTCTTGTTGTTTTCAATAAATCAACTAACTGGATTAATTTATCGCGACGTCGTAAAAAAAGAAGAGCATAGGCAGACTTTATTGCTAAGTCCATTCGAGTTTGAATTTGCTCAAATGGAATGCGATCATACCAGCGCTCCATGGTAACTAAATTTATATTAATAACTAAATCTGAGCCCCAATCATTCAAGATCTCTGCTGCGAATGCATGCTCTCCCGCTGCCAAAGCATGATGAAGCGCATCTTCATGCATATTCTGTTCAAAAAACCATTTTGCCGCTTGATTATGAATTTTAGGAATCTGAATTGCATAAGATTCCTCTAAGATGCTTTTTAAGAATGATGAAAACAAGCTGTGGTACTTAAACCAATAGTTATCGCAACCAATTGATGAAATAAACAGCCCGCCCTTTTCCAAAAGATCCAATATTTTTTGAGAATTTTCTATTCCAGTGACAAAGTCACATAAGTCGCCAGACATCTTTCTAAGGATTGAAGTTTTAATGAGAAATTCTTGTATATTTTTTGGTTGGCCGCTGAGAATATTGTCAGCTAAATACTCTGTTAAGGTTCTAGGAGTATTTAAATCTAACTTGGAAAGCGATGACCGTACATCAGGATTTTTTAATGCTAAGCGAAATAGTTGAAGTGCTGCAGGCCAACCCTGAGCATGGGAATTAATTGCCTCAACCTCTTCTTTGCTCATTTCTAAATTATTTGAACGTAAAAAGAAATCCTGAACTTCCTCATCCGAAAACTTGAGATAGTCTGATTGAAACAATATCACCACCTGGTGCGCTAAAAGAGTGGAGAGCCCAATATCTGGTTCAGTTCGCGTACCTATGAAAATTAAAACATGCTTCGGTAATCTTGGCAAAATAAATTTAAAGAAGTTTTTTACTGACTCGTTATGAATAGCTTGAAACTCATCAAATAATAAAATAGTAGGTGTTTTAGTATTTAAAAAACCATGCAAAATAGACTCTGCAAGCCTTATCAATGAAGTGTCGTTGGTATTTTCTGAGCCGCTGAAAATATTGTTGGGTGAAAGTAAGGCTTGTACGTGAAGCTGAAATCTCTGGGGGTCATTATCACCTTCGTCACACGATAACCAACCCGAGTTCCATCCTCTATTCTTAAAAGCTTCCATGGCTTGCTGAAGACTTGTGGTCTTACCGAATCCAGCGGGAGCCTGGAAAATAACCCCCCTAGTACCTTCAGGGCGGTTAATAACGTCATCTAACAGTCTTTTTCTTAAAATTGCCCCTCCATAACTTACTGGTGGAAATAATTTATGCGACAGAATTTCATCGGTATTTCCTAATTCCAGCTTCATCAAATTAGCCTTATTATTATATTTATTTCACTAGAATACATTAGTAATTAAACTACTATCGGGTCAATTAATTTGCCATTAAAGTTGCTCGAATTTCTTTTTTCAAAACTTTTCCAACTTTAGATTTAGGCAAATCAGACCATACCTCAATTTGCTTTGGAGCCTTAACGCTGCCAATAAGCTCCTTGACAAATTGCTTAAAGCTATCGGGATGATCTTTACAATCTGGATTTAATTGCAGTACAGCAACAACTCTCTCCCCCCACTTCTCGTCTGGCATACCAACGACTGCACAATCAAGTACCCCGGGATGCTGCATTAAGGCCTGCTCCACCTCTACAGAGTAGACATTAAATCCACCCGTGATAATCATATCTTTTGCCCTATCCACTATATAGAGATAACCTTCTTTATCTATATATCCTATATCTCCAGTGTGATGCCATCCAAATATGGAGGACTCTGCAGTAGCCTTTTCATTTTTGTAATATCCAGGCATCACCAATGAACCTCGAACTACGATTTCGCCTTTTTCGCCGATATCGAGCAACTTACCATCATTATCCATAGCAGCCACCTGAACTAGTGGGCTTGGTTTTCCGGCAGAGGATAATCGATGCCTAGCGATGCTGCCATCCTCATTAAAGTGATCTTTTGGTGACATCATTGAAATCATCATTGGCGCCTCAGTTTGACCAAAAAATTGGCCCATAATTGGCCCCAAACGTAAGATTGCCTCCTCCAATCTGGCTGGCGAAATTGGAGCAGCCCCATACCAAAGACATTGCAGACTAGATGTATCTGTTTTAGATAAATATGGGCTCTGCAACAACATATAGATCAAAGTGGGCGGCAAAAAAGAATGAGTAATTTTGAACTGTTCAATTAGTTGCAAATACTCTCCCAAATCTGCCTTACTTGTCATTACAATTCGCCCACCGAGTAACATAATTGGAAAGCATAAAACGCCTGCGGCATGAGTTAATGGCGTCATTGCTAAATATGCAGGACGACCTTCATATGGAAACCCCACTAAAGTAAGAGCAGACATTGTTTCAATATTTCTGCCAGTCAACATAACACCTTTAGGTTGACCTGTAGTCCCACCAGTTCCGGCGATCATCGCTAAATCATCAATAGGTTTAATCAAGATTGGCTCATCGCTAACTGTATTCATATACTCAGATAACGATGTTGCTATAGATAATTTCTTATCTAGACAAATTAACGTCTTCATATTTGGTAAATCTGGGAGCATTTTTTCAACGAGCACTTCAAAGGAAGATTGAAAAATTAAGCACTCACAATCAAAAGCATTTAAAACAAAACTATTTTCATTGGCTTCACTACGTGGGTTGATGGGACACCAAACGGCACCAGCTCTTGAAATACCAAAAACACAGGCGAAAGCCGTGGGCTCATTTGCTGACAATATTGCCACTTTGGAACCTGGCTTAACTCCTAGGAGCTGAAGAACACGGGCAATTTTATAGCTTAACTTTTGCGTTTGCAGATAACTTAATGTCTTGTCAAGCATGGTCAAGCAGGGCCGCTCTTCACCTAGCATTGCGCCCTTGTCTAAATAATCTGTCAACCGCATTATGAATTACCCCTTTGCAAACTGCATCAATTTTGTATCGTCACGACTGGATTCATCACTAATCCAAAATTTCTTAAAATACCCAATAAATTTCTATGTCCAAATGCTTGACAAGCAGATGCGAGCCCAATACGTTTTGGTTTTTCCATAAGCAAGGATCGTGCTGCATAAGCCTGAAGTAATCCAGTTTGCTTATAGTTGCAATTTCCGTAAATGACGCAATGAACTCGTGTCAAGGGCCCAGATGCGTATACCGAATCTACAGACTTATTAATTCTAGGATTCTCCCTTGGAGGCATAGATCCTTGGACTGAGCTAGCAATAGCAGACAATGCGTTCTCTTGCTCACTCAAGGGTAGAGTTTTAATCTTATCTTCAATCATTTTTTGGGCTTCTATTACGCCCTGCATGACTTCTCGAGAAAATACCCCTCCCAAAACCTTACAAGTTGCAACGCGGGGATCTTTTTCAAACCAAACGGGATGACTTGTGCCGCCCCACGGCAAAACAAGAGTTTGTTCATGTTGGCCTGGTACATTGACCTCATAAGATTGCCCTGGCTTCCACTCTACCAACTTATTCTCCTCCAAGTAGTACCAGTTAGCCTTCAATATTGTGAAAATTGTTTGAGTTGAAGAAATTGTTGGAAGTCCTTTCCACAGAGTTAAGATATCCAAAGTATCAACACCTGGAGTTTCAAGGCAAATATTTGCAGCGATCTCCCCAGTTGTGTACATATGAGCAATACCAGGTGATAGTAGCAACTTTTGTTTTGCAAACTTATCACCCCATTCAGATTGAGCATATAAGAGCCAGTCCTGCTCACCGGTAGTATCTAGATAGTGACAATTCGCCTTTAAACAAGCTTCTACAACTTGTTGGCCAAGCTTAATAAACGGGCCAACCATATTGCAGACAACCTCCGCTTGATCAAACAGCTTGGCCAAGGCATCTACTTCGTGTTTAACCTCTACAACTCTATAATTTGCTGTTTCAATGCCAGGTATGCAATTCATCACTTCTTGAATTCGCTTAGCATTACGTCCGGCAGCAATAAATGGGATGTTTAATTCACGCAAATACTCACAGACCAATCTACCTGTATAGCCCGATGCTCCATATACAACTACTTTCTGTTTGCTCATATTTTTATCTATTTATTAAAGTTTGCAATTTTTAAAGATTATTTATCTTACCTTCATTCCGCCATCAACAACCAACTCAGATCCAGTCATGTAACTTGATGCTTCTGATGCAAGAAATAAAATTGGACATACTATTTCATCTGCTGTTACAAAACGTTTAATAGAAATTCTGTTCATTACATTTGCTCCAAAGACTTCTGCTTCGCTTGATCTCACTATCGTCATTGCGCCAGATACCATAGAATTAATAACAAAATCAGGATGAATAGAATTGATACGAACAGGATAGTTTTGATCGGCGCAATGCCATGCTGCTAATTTTTTGAATATTCTTACTCCGCCCTTGCTTGCCTTGCAGGAAGGTATTAATAATTTATCTACGATATCCTTAATTGAGCAAACATTAATGATACTTTCTCCAAATTTCTTCATTGCTTTGATGCCGGCCTTGGTGCTCATAAAGACGCTATTTAAATTTAAATCGATTCTCTTTTACCAATTCTTTAAGGTTATGACCTCTACAGAACCAATTAAAAATATTCCTGCATCCTTAACAAGGAGATCAAGTCCTCCAAATCGAGATTCAATATAGTCAACGACGTCATCCAATCGTTTTTCATCAGTAACATCTTAATGAATAAATTCAGGAAAAAACATCAAAGATTTGTGATCTCTTGAAGGGCGATCCCCTTTCCCCCGATTAATATCTTTAAAAACTACCTTTGTTTCGGATTTAGCAAGTAGATTATTGGTATTCAAATCAATCTCACTAACTTCATCAGTAACGAATGCAACCCGTCCACTCAAATTGAACATCAAAATTTTTTTACAAAAGGTGCGAATAAATGCAATTAATTAATTTTATACCCAGAAAATACTACCCCCCTATCCAAACGGGTAGTTTTATTTACGGGTAATTACCAATTATTTTTTTATCGTATTTTTTTAGCAAAACAATATATGCTTAAACTAATTTATTGGTATAAATTTAAGAACATAATTCAATAAGTATTTGATAACAATAGACTATGATGAGCTCAATATTGAAGGGTTATAAACATGAGTAACAATGTATATGTAATTGGGGTTGGCATTACTCCATTTTTAAAACCTGGTACCAGTGCTCACTACCCTGATATGGCTAGCCTTGCAATAAAAACTGCTATCGCTGATGCTTCAATTGAATTTAAAGATATAGGACAGGCCTATGCTGGTTACGTTTATGCTGATTCCACTGCGGGACAGAGAGCCCTTTACAACGTTGGAATGACTGGGATACCTATTATTAACGTTAACAATAATTGTGCAACAGGTTCCACTGCACTTTTTTTGGCCCGACAGGCGATTGAAGGCGACCTGACCGACTGTGCTTTAGCGTTTGGATTTGAAGAAATGGTTCCAGGAGCATTGGGACTTCAATTTAATGACCGGCCTACCCCTTTTGATCTATTTGATGAGGTGACACAGAAACTTGTTAATCAAGATAATTTACCGCTCACCATCCGCTACTTTGGTGGCGCTGGCTTGGCACACATGCATGAATTCGGTACTAAGTTAGAAACGTTCGCTAAGGTAAGAGCAAAAGCAAGTCGTCATGGGTCCAATAATCCTATAGCCCTTTTAAAAAAAGCTTTTACAGTCGAAGAAGTCATGGAATCACATGCGATTTGGCCGGGTGTTTTAACTAAACTTATGGCCTGTCCTCCAACTTGCGGAGCAGCTGCCGCAATCCTCTGCTCCGAGGCATTCTTAAAACGCCATAACATTACTCCAATTGTTCGAATTAAATCACAAACAATGTCTACCGATAAGCCCATTGCGCTAGAGGGAAAGGATATGCGTGAAGTTGTCGGATTTAATATGACGGAAACTGCCGTTCAGGAGGCTTATAACAAGGCTGGTGTTTCTCCAGAGGATATCGATGTCATCGAGTTACATGACTGCTTCGCGCAGAATGAGCTGATCTCATATGAGGCATTGGGTCTCTGTCCCAAAGGCGGGGCTGAGAAATTTATTGAAGATGGCGATAACACCTATGGCGGTAAATTTGTCACCAACCCGTCTGGAGGACTGCTATCCAAAGGACATCCGTTAGGTGCGACTGGTCTAGCACAATGTACGGAATTAATTCAACAGTTAAGGGGTACGGCAGAACAACGTCAAGTACCAGGAGCAAGATTGGCGCTACAGCATAATCTTGGGTTGGGTGGCGCATGCGTAGTGACGATTTATGAAAAAGTTTGAGTCCTTGGCCCAATAAGATCTTAAGGCTCTACAAATAAATCAATCATTGGCTCAATTCCTGGCGTGACTAAGTAGGCGCTAAAGTCACTCACACCTCTTTCTCGTAAAATCTCTTCATCTAAGTAAAATCGACCAGTTATATTACCTCTTGGTGAGGTAATAATTTCATAAGCTGCGTCAGACATTATTTCTGGCGTCCGCGCCAATTCATCGAAACCAGGTTTGGCAATCTTTAACGCTGATGTAGCGATGATAGTTTTGGGCCATAAAGCATTTGCCGAAATTCCGGCATCCTTTAACTCCTCTGCTAAGCCCATTATCAACATACTCATTGCGAATTTAGACATGGTGTAGGGCGTATGCTCAGCAAACCACTTGGCCTGCAAATTTAAAGGCGGTGAAAGTGAGAGAATGTGTGGGTTTTGAGATTTTTTTAAATGCGGAATGCAGACTTTTGAGCATAAATAACTCCCCCTTACATTGATATCAAACATTAAATCAAACCTTTTACTTGGGGTATTTTCAGTTTTAGTCAGACTAATTGCGCTGGCGTTATTAATAAGAATATCTAAACCACCAAATTCCTCTATTGTTTTATTCACTGCATCTTCAATGCTCTGCTCATTGCGGACATCTACTATGATTGGCAAAGCTTTTCCACCCATTGCCTCGACTTCTTTAGCGACCGTATAAACCGTACCTGGTAATGCAGGATGTGGCTCTGCTGTCTTTGCAGCTATGACTATATTAGCTCCATCCATAGCCGCCCTTAAGGCAATTGATCTCCCAATTCCTCTACTAGCACCAGAGATAAAGATGGTTTTGTTCTTTAATAGTTTATTCATTTTTACCTTTATGCAACGATATATCTGAAAATATTCATAAAAATTTATATGGATAAATTAAATAAATATTTCGAACTGATTGAGTGGCTAATGCCATCCGAATGAGAAGTTTTTTATAAGTGATTATATTTAGTGAAACTTATAAAATCTAAATTTGTCCAATAGATGAATCTTAGTAAAATTTACAAAGCAATTAAATTCGAAAAGTACTGAGGCAACCTTTTTATTATGATGCACTATTACGTAGCATGTTCAAACTATCGAGGACAATTTCTGGCTCACATGAGATGGGAATGGAAACATAAAGAAAATGGCTTTTGTAATGCTCTGCCCCACATGGATTATCCCAAAATTTCTGATCCAACTCTAACGCATGAATTGGGCCATCAAGACTTATTTTGGACACTATAAAATCAACTAAAGGTAGTTCGGCACGGTCGACAATTTCTGAAAATTGGATTCCAAAGCGCCATCGATATTGATTAGCCAAATTCATAATAGTTTGGTAGCAAGGCATAAATTCTTCTGCATGCTCTTTTGTCAATTTGCCATCCTCAAGCAATAGTAAATCAACATTTGCCCCTGAAAAAATACGTAAAAAATCCGCAGTATAGAGCGCCCCATAATCAACCTCATCCTCACCAATATCTAATTGAGAAGATTCAGGGAAAGCTTTTAAATAAGTGGTTTTAACCCATTCTCCAGGTGCTGGACATACAAGCGCTAACATTAAATCTGGAAATGTGGCCCTAGCCGCCATAACCAATTCTGAAATATGAGCACGCAGCGGGGGATAGGAAAGCAATTCCTTTAAAGGAGCAATAGACTTGTCCTTACCTCGCATTAAGTTAAGCAAGGCAGCATCGGATTCAATGAATTGTGTGCAAATGTAACTTATGTCAATATTTAAAATATCAGACTTTAGAAGCCCCTGAGCCTTGCGATACCAGTTAAGACATTCAGCGATATCTAACCATTGAATATTGCCGCCTGCAAGTAATTTACCTGCATAATCAAGGTAGTTAATCCACAGAAGCCTTCTGCCATCTGCTGCATCTAAGTTAACATGCGCCATGTTCACCACCTATGGCCTAAATGTTCTTTACCAATGATTCCGCTACAGTGGCATCTATATCGGTTGCCAAAACTGATGCTCCGGCCTGAGATAAAGTATCTACTTTTTTAGCGCCAATATCACCTTTTCCATCTAGGAAGAAAGCTTTTCGATAATCCATGGTCTTAACTTTCGCATTAATTAGATTTGGCAGATTTCTCAAGTTCTTTAATTTTTGCCTGTAATTGTGAAATCTTGACATCCTTCGGATTGAGCATGAACATCCCTTGCAACTTGTCACCATCCATGACAATGCGCTGCCCAATATGAGTTCCATAGATCACCTTTGGATCGCCCCAACTTCCAAAATATGGCAAGTTAACAGGTGGCTCAGGCTCAACCCATTCAGCGCAGAATTGATCAAAAGGCTTGCCACGCGCAATACGCTCTTTCCGGTAGCTCGCTCTCAGATTCAAGGTTGCAAGCTCATCTACAACTAAACTCGTCTCATCGTAAACAACCTTATAAATATCTTTCGCATTTTCATGCGACATAAGGTCTTCAGACAAGTCTTTCATGACTAGCTTAGGATCCCGCTCGAGAACGTCGCCATATCCGCCACCAGAACCTTGGCAAATCATGTAAATTTCACCTTCGTTACACAATTCAAATGTCATACCCATATCATTACTAGAGTAAGTTGCATTTGGGATTGGTTGCTCGTTCATTAACTTAACAATGTCAAATACTTCAACCACATTTGGGTTCTTTTCTAATTCTTTAAAAATATTGATATCTTTAATTTTTAACAATTGATAGGCTGGGCACGAATAGCCTCCAAAAAGACCTTGTGCTGAAGGAAATTTAGATCCCTCACAACCAGTCATGAAACCCCAAAGTCCAGACCCACGCGCAGTAGCAATCTGCTCATATCCCATGCCGGCGCGATATTTACCCCAGCCAATCCGATCCTTTGCAAGACGCTGTGCTCCGAGACGAATAATTGGAGTATCTTCCTCACTAATCTCATGCTCACCAGTGTCACACATGAATCCAAATACTGGAGAAATCGAATGCTCACCATCAGCATCACTCCTTGCGCCCTGACCATTACCATTAATATCCGCGCAAAAGTTTCCTGTTATATCTCCGTGCTGTGTTAGCCCACCATAAATAAATGTAGCTGCCTGATCATATTGTGATGCAATTACAGCTGAATATCTTTTGGGTAAACTGTAATTAAACTTATTCATTGGAATAGTCCAAACTACACATCCCTTAAATAAAGGCATCAAACTCATCGCTTGAGGCATTTCACCTTCGGCGTCTAAAATAGAGTTTCTGTCAGTAATAATTTCAATGGGTGACAGTACAGCCATAGTATGTGGTAAATCAGGCCAAATATTTTGCAAAAGTCCTGTACACAGAGCAGCTTTAAATGAGGCAATATTTGCATTAACTGATCTGTTTAAGAACTGAGGGGCAGATCCACGGAAATCCATGATCATTCGATCGCCTTTGACAGTAATTGCGCAGGAAATCTTTTGAAGAGCGCTTTCTCGTAGCGATGAATCCATAAACTGCACAACACGAGTTGTACCATCAGGCATTTCACTAATTCGGCGACGCATTTCAATTTCTACCGCTTCAAGGTGATGGCGTAATGTTCCGACTAAGGCATCTCTACCAAATTGATCTAGAATGGCAAGGACCCGCTCCCTCAAACGCAAAACAGCATGCAGCTTCACTTTCATATCCTCCAACTGCAGACGAGGATCTCTTACTGAATTTTGAAGAAAGGTAACTAAGTCACGTTTTAATTCGAAATTTTCCACCACCTTAAATGGAGACATTTTAATGCCTTCATCATATTTACTTTCAGCTGAAGCTGGCAATCCGCCAGGTTCACAAGCGCCATTTTCGCCCTCATGAATAGTTGTACTTAACCAACAAATTAATTCACCTTTGTAAAATAAAGGAATCATCATTGACTGGTCTGTATTGTGAATACCGCCATATCGAGCATCATTGTGAATGAAGCCATCACCCTCTTTAACGCCTACCGTAGGATCATTCACCCAATTTTTCATGATGAAGCGAATTGGATAAAAGCAGCACGCCGCAAATGCAATAATTCCATTTGGCGCAATCATTGATAAATCGCCTTGAGCTGTATAAATGCCAGTTACCAAATCCCCCCACTTAGCACCTGGGGCTGCGCCCATCTGATTAACCATGGTGAACGATTCACCTAGTGCTGAATTTAATAGGCCACGAATATGATGAACTTGGTGAGGATCTATACCTTTTTGAAGAATCTCTTCTTCCATTGCAGATCTAGGCGTCAACTGATGATTACGCATAATTTCTGGATCAGGACCAAGAAATAGCGTGTTATCCGCTAAAAACTTATCCATTAAACCTTGGTCTTCTTTACTCATTACTTCATGCATATAATTTTCCTAATCTTTCAAGGTTAATGGGCACGCATAAACCAGACGGCACCTTGTGCTACTGCGTGATATACCCATTCTGGTTCTACTAAATAAGTTGTTGCTCGAGTCGTAATAATTGCAGGACCGTGAATCATTACCCCGGCCTTCTTGGCATCTTCACCATAAACAGGAGTATTGATGGGTCCTGGATGGCCTACGAAATGACATTCTCTGTGAGAGATTGGTTCTGGCGCAGATAACGGAACCTCGTTGGGCTGTAAATTTGTAAATTGAACGGCTGGTTGCTCTACATAAGAGCAGACGCGTATGGTATTAATTCTGACACCGGTTTCAGGCGACTGGCTACCCTCGCCAAAGCGCTCTCCATATCTCTTATGAAATTGATCCATAAGAGAAAGAACATCTTTTAAAGTTTTAAGCCGTGAAAGATCGCTAATAACTGCAGTCTGAACTCGCTGATTACCATAGCGCATATCTAGCTCAAGCCTAAATTTTATTGCTGCAGGATCCATACCTTGGCGCAATAAATCATCTTTTCCACGACGCTCTAAGGTTTCTACATTGTTATTAAAGTTATCAAAATCAGAAAAGAATTGTTTTGTATTCGAATTAAATAGTATTGCCCATGTACTCATTTCATGAATGTGCATTTGACTTACGCTACCAGCACCACATGCTGAAAAAGTAGATGAAAAAGGTGGCGCAAGAATCTTACTAATTCCTAATGCGTTAGCAATACCACAGGCATGTAATGGCCCATTTCCACCATAAGCTAAGATCGTAAAATCTTTAGGCTCGTAACCACGCGTACGTAATTCTGTAGAAATTCCATTTGCCATATTGATGTCAACCTGACGCTTAATCAGTTTTGCTGACTCAATGACGTCCAAACCTAAGTTTTCACATAGGTGCTCTTGAACAGCTTGACGCGATCGCCTAGGATTTAATGGAATACGACCGTCTGCATAGTTTTTTGCATCCAAATAACCAAGCAACAAATCTGCGTCCGTTACAGTTGGCCTCATGCCACCACGGTCATAACAAGCTGGTCCTGGGTCAGATCCAGCAGATTGTGGTCCGATCTCCAACGTCTTATACATTTGTTCATATCGAGCAATGGATCCACCACCAGCGCCTAACGATACCAAATGAACCATTGGAATACTTACCAACCAACGATCAATCACTGGATTGAAGTCGTAATACTTCAATCCACCTTGAACAACAATTCCAATATCAAAGCTAGTGCCACCCATATCAGTAGCAACAACATTGCCTAAATTTGCCTGATAAGCCAAGCTTTCGCTAGCAGCAATACCTGATACTGGCCCTGAGTGTACGGTTTGTAATGCGTCAGTAGAATTTAACTGTGCCATACCGCCCGAATTATGGTTCACCTGCATTGGTTTGCTATAACCTTGTGCACGTAGATTTAACTCTAGAGTCCCCAATCCGTGATACATGGTTTGATGTAAAAATGCATCAATAATAGTCGAGGTAGCTCGTGCGTACTCGCCTTTTCTTCCCGCGACTTGATGTGATAACAACATTGGAATAGCGCCAAGAAGGTGAGCCGGGTAGTCTTCTAAAAATATCTCCCTTACTCTTAGCTCATTCTTTGGATTTACAACACTATTAACGAACATCACAACGATTGCCTCAGCCCCAATATCTACCAACTCTCGAATTCTTAAGCGGACATCATCCTCATCCAGCTTCCAGAATATATCTCCAAGATAATCAGTACGTTCACGCACTTCACGAATCATTGGAATAGGAACGATTGGGTCTGGGCGACGAGCATTTGGTATATCCATCTGCTCCGACTCAGATAATCCCTCCCCGTATCCGCGAGCTCGAGACAATGGGATCGTATGTTTGAATCCGGTGGTGACAAGCAAACCTACTCTAGGTCCCTTATGCTCGATGAGCGCATTTGTACCTAAAGTTGTTGCATAACGCACTGAATCCACTTCTGACAAAAGAGTATGCGCGTCGATTCCCAATTGCTGGCAAGCATCAATCAGAGAATCATTAAAACCTAAAGATAAATTTTGATGTGTAGTAAGTGATTTACCTTCAACATATTGGTCGCCCCATGCTACAAAAGTATCGGTAAATGTTCCACCAATGTCAACTGAAACCCTTTTCATAATGTTTTCCCATTTTTGTGGTCGTGCTCACCATCATGACTATGGTTATGAATTTTCGAATGAATTTCTCGCTGGAGCTTGACTTTTTGAAGTGCTAAATCAGGGGCTGAAACCAACTCCTTGACCTCTTCCCTATCTTTCCACTGCAATTTCAATGAATCAATATCAAGCTCTATATCACGGACCGGTGGATGACCCGGTGGAAGATATTCAGCCTCAACCATTACTCCGCAACTTGGGCAGTAATATTCAAGAATTCGGCACCATGTGGGATCAGGCGCATAAGTTCTATCGTACTTCTTGATATCTAACAAAGGCTTATGTATTTCAGATGGATCACGATCGTAAACTAAAAGTCCACGCTTATAGTTATCTCGCGCACTACCATGAACATTGCCACAACAGCGACACTCCCATTTTTCAGTATCTAAGTTGATACGTAAATATTCTGTAATTAGCACATTCATTTTAATTTTCTCCAACTTTGGTCAGTAAAATATCACCAGAGTTATTGATGAAAAAACTCCAACCCTTATCTACACGACATGTGAAAAAGGACTCTTCTAAAATTGCAGGTCCCATCGCTTTAACAGCTCCAACTTGCTTCTCAACCAAATAAAGAGGAAGGTCCTGATGAGAGCCATCAATCAAAACTTTTCTAGTGGAGGTTGATAGTGCCGAGGCTGATTTTTCCTTAAAGGAACCTTTCAGAGCTGGGTGTGGAACAGCCTTAGTTGATTTGAGATATAAAGTTGCAGTTTCTCCTGCGGTTAGCTTTTTAGGAATATCAGAGCTGCCAAGGGCATAACTTTTAATCACATCGTTTGTACAAATTTCTATCCATTCCTCTAATTTGCAATTCTCAATAGTGGTACCTTCAGAAAACATTCCTCTTGAAGCAATTTCTTTTATTTTTACTCTAGCTAAATTAATGCTGCTTTGGTCAAAATCTTCCAATTTTTGCAAAAAAGTATGCCCGATATCAGAGAAACCAATTCCAAATGCAGAAAAGACTGCAGCTAAACTTGGTATGGTTATTTCTTTGATGTTAATAGCCTCTGCCACTTTACAAGCTGCAAGAGGTCCGCCGCCCCCAAATGCGGCCAATGTCATGTCTTCCTTGACATCGGTATACCGAGTAATACTTTCGGCAATTTTATGAACCCATGCCTTCTCCATCTCATGGATTGCGCTCTCTAAATTTACTCCCAAAGGAACTGCAATAGCTTCAGTTATTGCAGTTTTAGCACGATCGATATCCAGCTTTAGATCACCGCCAAAAAATGAGCTTGGATCTAACAATCCCATTAGCAAAAAAGCATCAGTAATAGTTGCTAATTTTCCGCCCAACCCAAAACAGGCGGGCCCTGGAGTACTACCCACACTTTCCGGACCTACTTTAATTTGACCATCGACTACCTTAATGATTGAACTACCACCCACACCAGCACTAACAACATCACATAAAGGAAAGGAGGTTTCAACATTTTCTACGCGACCCCGAAGAGTTGAGCGAATGACGTCGTTTTCAATGATTCCAATATCAGTGGTAGTGCCGCCAACATCCATTGAAAGTAATTTTTTAAATTGATAATGCCTGGCTAGTGCTTTAGCTCCCTCCATACCGCCACGCGGTCCAGAGCTATATGTTTTTAGAGCGATAGTTCGCGCCACCCTTCCGGCGTTTCCATCATTCCTAAAAATTAGTAAAGGGCTTTGCGTATGCTCTTCACGTAATTTGTGCTCAGCGTTATACAAGAACTTCTCCATTGCGGGATGTAAGAAAGAATTGCAAACTGCTGTCCAGGTTCGGCGTAAATCATTAGTATCTTCAGCTATCTCACTCGCATACAACAATGGTAATGCCCCTAAAAGATGGGGCGGAAAAGCGTGCAACAAATGACGTTTAACGTTAGCTTCACTTGCAACCCTATTGCTGCCAGAAAAGGATATGACAATTCGATTTGCTCCAGCTGCCGCAAGGGCGTTAACCGCTTTAATGGCTTCACTAGCGATGCCTTCTGAGGGAATAGCATTATCCAACTCAACGTATCTACTCCCTACGATTGCTTGAAATAGATCCTTGGCTGACTTATCCCCCTGTAATGATTTAGCGCTTAGACCGCCGCCAAGAACGAGCCCAATCCTCGGACCTTTACGCTCAACTAGGGCATTCGTTCCTTGTGTGGTTGAGTATCGAATTGCCTCTGTCGACAATAGAAGAGACTGTAAGTCTACTTCTCCATAAATCAATGCAGAAGCTTTTTTTAGGCCATCAAAAATACACTGAGATAAGTCATGTGGGGTTGTTATTGTTTTTGTACGATAAATCTTTTCACCATCAATAATGCAAAGATCGGTTAAGGTTCCACCATTATCAATATTGATTAATTTTTTAACCTTAAAATCTTTTTGGCTTTTTTCGACTATTGTTTTCACATTCAACCCATTTCCTAAAAAACCGTCTTTTAACGGCTATCGCGTACCCTATTGAAATGGTAATGAAGAGACACCCGCCCAAAACTATCCTAATGGGTAGTTTTAAATACGGGTTTGCACTAGATGGGTAGTTAATGTGTTTCAGGGATTAATTAAATAAACTAAAAAAGCTCAGAAAACTACTGATTGATAGACTTCTAATTAATGAATCAGGCAAGGTATTTTTGTTGACGTATAAGACAATCTTTTACATTGTTCGTCGATAAACAAGAAAGAATAAGACTGCATAAACCAAATCTACAGAAACTAATGCAGCCAAGGGCCATGAAATACTTCCTGTGATCCAGTGCCACATAATCACAACCACAAAAATTGATTTTGCTAATATCCCGAGTAGGATAAATGGCCGGTATTGAACTGGATCACCTGCTATCTTGAAATAAACCCATCCAAAAAGAGCGACGATAAGCATTGTAATTTGATAAAACAATGTTGCAGCAGATGAATTCAGGTCGAGAGAAAGGATTTGAGAAGCGAGTCCAACAAACAAAAGGGATGGAAGGGCAACAATCACGTTAAAGCAAGCTGCTGAAAAAAATAATTTATGTATATATGATTTATTC
>CAILUB010000178.1 GCA_903837305.1 uncultured Cytophagaceae bacterium | reverse complement strand
GTACCGGTACCTAAAGCAGCACCTTCAGCAGCTTTTTCCAAGCGATTCCATACATCCGTTACGATATCACGTTTAGGAGAACGCACATAATAATAGACCTCAGCGTAATCTGGAACGATATTAGGAGCCTTTCCTCCATTCGTAATCACATAGTGGATACGGGTAGATGATGGCACGTGTTCGCGCATCATATTCGCCATAAAGTCCATGGCCTCCACAGCGTCTAAAGCTGAACGACCTCTTTCTGGAGAAGCAGCTGCGTGAGATGAAAGACCATAGAATCGAAATTTCCCTGTTTTGTTCGCCAAAGATGAGCCCACTCCTACTGAATTCGCATCGCTCGGGTGCCAGTGCAACATTACATCTGCGTCATTAAATAATCCTTCCCGCACCATATATACTTTTCCGGATCCGCCTTCTTCTGCAGGACAACCGTATAATTTAATGGTTCCCTTACCGCCTGTTTCCTTTAACCATTCTTTAATGGCAATAGCTGCAGCCGAGGAACCTGTCCCGAATAAATGGTGGCCGCAGGCGTGCCCTGAAGCGCCACCTAACGAGCGTTTAGTTGGAATAGAATCTTGTGATAAACCTGGCAAGGCGTCGTATTCAGCCATAATTCCAATCACCGGTTTTCCTTGGCCATAGGTAGCAACGAAAGCAGTTGGAATGCCGGCCACTCCTGATTCAATGGTAAATCCAGCCTGTTTTAAGGTTTCCTGCAAGAGCGCTGAGGATTGCTTTTCTTTATATCCGACTTCGGCGAAGTTCCAGATTTTCTGTGCGATCGCACTGTAATGCGATTCTTGTTGTTGAATTCTGGCTAAGACTTTCTTTTTGTCAGCGTCTTGAGCAAAAACAGATAAACTAACGAATGCGAGTAGGAGTATTTTTTTCATAGTTGAGGGATGATAAACTTAAATTTAGCAGGAAGTACGCAGAAATCAAATTGATTTGAAGTTTGGATCTCTCCGTCTACCTGGGCACTGAGGACTCTATTTGTTTTAATACTAATTTTCTTCTCTTGTGAAAATTCAACTATAGGCAGGTTTACGTGCTTGCCTGATTGAATAATGGGCATATAATAAAGTCGTTTCCAAACAGGTATAGGATCACAATATAACACGTCGAGTAGGCCATCTTGCACCGAAGCTTTGGGAAAAAAGTGAAAACCTCCACCTGCCCTAGAAGAATTGAAAACCATACAGAGGAAAACCTCTCGGCCGCCTAAAATTTGATAGGTTTTAAACTTCAATAAGTTCGGAATAGCGGCCAAATAATACCCCAATCCTCCTTTAAAATAGCGAATAGAATCCATCGACTTCAACACTTCTCCCTCGATTCCAATACCCACGCCATTCAAAAATAGTTGCCCATTACAGTCCCCGGCATCGAAGGCATCCACGTGACCACCTAATACCGCATCTAAATGTGCACGTCTCGATCGCTCCCCAAACAATTTCCAATAAAAATCATTTCCTGTCCCACCTTTGAATAGGGCTATTGGAATATCGATTGAAGGGTATTTATTCACAAAATAATTGAACGTTCCATCGCCTCCCATGACCCAAACTTGATCAAAATCACCTAGCTCCGAAGGCCACTCATTTGTAAAAAGCTGAATTTCCCAATCGGTTTTCTCTACCTTTACGGTCTCCACCACCCACGAAAAATAGTCCGTTATGGCGACTTTCTTCTTTAAAGGGTTGATTAGAAACGCTATTTTTTGACTCATAATCATAGAATTATTTAAATTTAACATAAAATAAATCAATATGTCAAATTCACTTCCTACCGCCATCATCACCGGAGCCTCCCGCGGCATCGGTCGCGCACTTGCCCTTTTATTGGCTCAGCATAATTTTCAATTAAGTTTAGTCGCGCGAAATAAAGGGGAATTAAAAGACCTGGCGGCGGAAATAACCGAGATCGGACATCGTCCACTTTATTTCGATGGGGATGTATCCGACGAGGCTTTTGTTTCGGATGCGGTGGAGAAAACGGTGCACACCTTTGGGCATATTGATTTTGTGATTAATAATGCGGGGATTGGGGCTTTTGGGCCTACAGAAACCTATTCCGCAGCCCAATGGGATCAGGTGTTTGATACGAATGTAAAAGGGACTTTTTTGTTTTGCCAAAAAGCCCTGCCACACCTAAAATCCGCTAAAAAAGGCCACCTTATTACGATTGCCTCTGATGTGGCGAAACGTGTTTTTGACGGAGGATCTCTTTATTGCGCTTCAAAATATGCGCAGCATGCGTTCACCGAAGCCTTGCGTAAAGAAGTTAGAAAAGACGGCATCAAAGTAAGCACTATTTATTCCGGATTAGTGGACTCTCATTTTCATGCGGATCCTGCAGGTGATCCTTCACATGCAGGCTGGTTAAGCCCAGAAGATATGGCTAACAGCATCTATTATGTGATGTGTCAGCCAGCGCATGTGGTGATTGATGAATTGATGATTCACCCCCTTAACCAAGAATATTAGGTCAACAGTGTAGGACAGCTTGCAGGTCTAGAGGAGAATAGTTAAATTTAATCTACTTATAAACCTATCAGACATGTCCGTTCGGAAACCCTCGTTAAGTTTTAGCCAAATCGTCAACATGAACGTTGGCTTTTTTGGTATTCAATATAGTTTCGGATTACAGCAAAGCGCAGTGAATCCCATTTATGATTTCTTGGGGGCAAGTCCTGACGAAATACCCTTATTAAACCTGGCTGGGCCTGTTACGGGTTTGTTGATCCAACCTTTCATCGGTGCGATGAGTGATGGTACCTGGCATCCTAAATGGGGTCGACGCAAGCCCTATTTCTTCATAGGTGCCTTATTGTGCAGCATTTGTCTTTTACTCTATCCTTTCTCGTCTTCTTTGTGGATGGCCGCGAGTTTATTATGGATCTTGGATGCGGGAAATAATACGGCGATGGAACCTTATCGTGCCTTTGTTGCAGATAAATTAAATGAAGATCAGCAGCCTACCGGATTTCAGATGCAGAGTTTTTTCACGGGTTTTGGCCAAACTTTAGCTAATTTATCCCTGTTCATTTTTCCCATGATCTTCATCGGCAAGACAGGATCGCTTCCTACCTGGGTCTATGCCTCCTTCTTTCTAGGCGCTATTTGTTCCATAGGTTCCATCTGGTGGAGCATGCACACGACCTCGGAAATTGAACCGACCGCTGAGGAATTAGCCGAGATTCGTTCGCGCAAAACGAGCGTTTTAGAATCCATTTTTGAGATATTTCACGCGATTGGGGAAATGCCCAAAGTAATGTGGCAATTAGCTTTAGTGTACTTATTCCAGTGGTATGCCCTTTTCTGTTATTGGCAAAATTCTTCGAAGAGCATTGCCTTGTCCGTTTGGAATGCCACACCTAAAGACAATCCTGAATTATATGAAAAGGCGGTTTCCTGGACCGGTTTAGTGAACGGTTGGTACAATATCGTGACGTTCCTGTCAGCACTCGCATTAGCTGGTTTTGCAAAAAAATATGGGGCCAAATCCGTACATATGATTTGCCTTATTTTAGCCGCTGCGGGTTTCCTTGCTTTCCCTCATATCGAGAATAAAAACTTGTTATTCTTCGCTATTTCTGGCTTCGGAATTGGTTGGGCGAGTATGATGGGTATCCCTTATTTACTGGTCGTAGGCGATATTCCGAAAGAACGTTATGGCGTTTATATGGGTATCATCAATATGATGATTGTGATTCCGATGATTTTACAAAATATCACCTTTGGTTATATATTAAAGCATTTTTTAGACAACGATCCCAGAAATGCGATTACCTTTGCAGGAGTTTTATTGGCCATTGCTGCCCTAGCGACTGCCTTAATTAAACCATCCCCATCTAAATAATCCGCATGAGTGTTATCTGTATTGGCGAAGCCCTGATTGATATGATCTGTACTGACAAAGGTTCAAGCCTTTCAGACGGTCAAAATTTCTTAAAAAAACCAGGAGGAGCCCCTACCAATGTGGCGGCGGCCATCGGAGCCTTAGGCGGCCAAGTGAGCTTGAGTGCAAAAGTGGGGAATGACCCTTTTGGACGCCAAATGATCTCGGTGATGCAAGATTTCAATGTGAACACGAACCACGTTCACTTAGATAAAAATACCTTTACCACCTTCGCATATGTGTCTTTAATGCTAGATGGAGAACGTGATTTTATCTTTAACCGCGGCGCAGATGCAGAACTAACAGAAGCTGAGGTATCTTCTATCGATTTCGCAAACGTGAATATTGTTCACTTCGGATCAGCCACGGCATTCCTAGCTGGACCATTAAATGCGGCCTATTATTCGTTAAAAGATCGTGCGAAAAAAGAGGGCAAAATCATCAGTTTCGACCCAAATTACCGCCATTTATTGTTTGGCGATAAAATACCTTCCTTCATCAAGCAAAGTTTGATCTTTTTAAAAGAGGCTGATTTTACTAAACTTTCGGATGAAGAAGCGCTGTTAATTACCGAAACAGAAACGGTAGAAGAGGCGACTGAAGCCTTATTAGATATCTGTCCAGGCGTATTCGCAATTACCTTAGGGAAAGAGGGGACCTTATTGGGTTTGGCAGGTAAAACCCACATCATTCCAAGTATTCCTGTAAAACCAGTGGATACGACGGGTGCTGGAGACGCTTTTGTAGGAGCCGTTCTTTATCAATTGGATGGATTAAATTTCCATGATCTTGATTTATCTGCATGGAAAAAGATTGTAGAAAACGCCAATAAAGCAGGGGCTAGAACTTGTGAATACCTTGGAGCGATGGAGGCCTTCAAGAATTTGAATAATAGTATTTTTAATTAAGCTAACGTGTACAATTCCGCTCTTCTAAAACAGGCAAATGCGCTTGTAAAATCATACAAAATAAAAGATGCTGGCTTTCAAGAAAGATTAACAGCGAATCTAGATGATATTCGATCCCATTTCAGTACAATCTATGGGGAGAGTCCGTTATTTACCGATTTATTAGAAACCATTTTTCAAGCTTATACAGACCGTAGTCCAGAGCATAGAAAGCGCGATGAGGTAAAAGCTAGGAAAGAGGAAAATTGGTTTTTGAGCCAAGATCTAGTCGGAATGAGTTTATATGTAGATCGTTTCGCAGGCAAAATCACAGATTTACCCGCGAAACTTCCCTATTTAGAGAAATTAGGCGTGAATTTTCTTCATTTGATGCCCTTGTTTAAAAGCCCGGAAGGAGAAAGCGATGGCGGATATGCGGTGGAAGATTTTCGCATGGTGGAGGAGAAATTAGGAACGATCGATGATTTACGTGAGTTCCAAAAGGCTCTGCAACAAAAGGATATGTATTTGATGATCGACATCGTGTTAAACCACACGTCGCATCACCACGAATGGGCTAAGCTTGCGAAGGCTGGAATCAAAGAATACCAAGACTATTTCTACCTATACGATGACCGTCGCATCCCCGATGCGATGGAGGAATCGATGCCGGAGATTTTCCCTGAAAGCTCTCCTGGTAGCTTTACCTATGACGAAAAGTTAGACAAATGGGTGATGTCAGTTTTTCATCAGTACCAATGGGACTTAAATTATACCAATCCCAAAGTCTTTATAGAAATGCTCGCGAACGTATTTTACTACGCTAACTTAGGAGTGGATGTGGTACGTATCGATGCACCGGCTTTCATTTGGAAACAAATGGGAACCACTTGCCAAAACTTACCCGAAGCACACCAATTATTGCAATTGATTAAAATGTGCGTGGAGGTGGCTACCCCAGGTATGGCCATTTTAGGCGAAGCCATTGTGGCTCCTGCCCAGATTATGGAATACTTTGGGACAGGCCGTTTCGCTACTCATGAATGCGATTTCGCCTATAACGCCACTCAAATGGCTGTTCAATGGGATGCACTCGCCACCGGAGATATCCGTATAATGCACACCGCCCAAAACGAATTAGTACGCAAACCAAAAGGGGCTACCTGGTTAACCTATACCCGTTGCCACGATGATATCGGTTTAGGCTATGACGATTGGATGATCGAGCAATCTGGATTTAATCCCTACGATCACCGATCTTATATCAAAAACTATTACAGCGGCGGCATCGAGTCTCCTGCGACTGGAGCCTTGTTTGCCGTAAATCCAAAAACTCAGGATGCGCGCATTTCAGGTTCTTTAGCCTCTCTCTGTGGATTAGAGAAAGCTATCAACTCGAATAATGCAGCGACTATCCAGACTTCTATCGATAAGATAACGCTGATGCAGGCACAAAGTCTATTTGTGGGTGGCGTCCCTATGTTGTTCTATGGCGATGAGGCAGCCTACACGAATGACTACTCATATTTAAAGGATCCAGGAAAATCATATGATAACCGCTGGATGCACCGCCCAATTATTGATTGGAAGAAGAATGAGGCGGTAGATAAATCGAATACTATCGAAAATAAGGTATTCTCGAATTTACAGAAATTGATCAAGCTGCGTAAATCACTGAAAGTGGTGGCTGACTTAAAAAATATTCATTGGTTAGAAGTGCAGAATAGTTCAATCATCGGTTTTGAGCGCTTCCTAGATGGCGAAAAAGTGTATTTCCTATTCAATTTTAGTTCACAGCCTCAAGAGGTGACTTATTATCTGTTAGGTGCGTTCGGCGAACGGGCAACAGCAATGAAAGATTTATGGTCAAACAAAACGCTTCAAATCGGGATGGATCATGAGCATTTGGCTTTTGCGCCGTATCAGTTTTATGTCTTAAAATAAAAAAAACATCCCCTATAGGGGGGATGTTTTTCCAGAATCAAAATTCAATCATTAAACACTAAAAAACCGTTAGGCGGATTATAAAATTGCGTCCAAAGCCTTCTTGCTGATGCGAAGGCTTTCGAAAGCGTCTTTCGGGAAATCGTGTTCTACAAAGAAGTGCTCTAGGCCTCCAGATTTAGCTGCATCAAAAATGCGCTTATAGTTCACCACACCCTCTCCCACTGGAAGAATATTCTTAAATTCTGAGTCGAAATCTTTGATATGGCATAAAGGGAAACGTCCAGGATGTTGTTTGAACAATTCCACTGGATCTGCCCCAGCTTTCGAAGCCCATCCTAAATCCAATTCAAATTTCAATAAGTCGGCAGGTACTTGAGAGGAGAATACGTCGAAAGGTTTTTGGCCTTCTACTGCTTTAAATTCTGCATCGTGGTTATGGTAACAGAACGTAAGTCCTGCTTTCTTCGCCAATTCTCCTGCTTTGTTTAAGGTTTCAACTGCCTGAGCAACTTCTTCCCTTGTATCAATCGGGATATTGGCACATACGAGGTATTTTACACCTGCCTCCGCTGCATTATCCACCGCTTGCTGCGCATCATCGCGCAAATTAACCATCTTAGGGAAACGCGACATATCCATTCCTGGACGAGGTTTCAAAGGGGCTCCCACCACGTGGTGTGAAACCCAATTTAATCCTAAATCTTTGTTCAATGCCATAAACTCTTTGCCTTTCATCCCATAAAAACCGGGTAACATCGAGAAAGCTGATTCAATCTCCGTATATCCTAGTTCCGCAATCTTCTGCAAATTCCCTTTTACATCTTGGTCAAATTTTCCAAAAAAGGTAAACAACTGAATACCGACCGGACGATTGGTAAACGTTTGTGCAGATAAGAAACGAGGTGCTAAAACGCTAGCGGCCAGAAAAGCGCCAGATTGTTGAAGAAATCTTCTTCTCGAGTTCATAATTGATAAGTTTAGAGGTAACTGAACAAAGTTAATGTATTTTAATGATACAATAATTTATTTTATCCATTTTTCTCCAAAAACCGTCCTAAAGGTCAAATCGCTTGCCTTGATTATTGTATTGTTTTTATGCCACGCAAAGTCGCCTCCATCCTTGTGGCAATCCACATAATACACGCGATGACCCCAATTAAGCACTCGGTCACCCGATTGATAGATAGGAGCATCGGCCATATTTTTATCGAACGAACAGTTCAAAAGATAAAACTGAGCCTCCCGGTGGTAGCGCCCTAACTTATAACCCGGATCCCCGATGAACCGACAGTTCTTCAAAACCGTCTTTGCTCCTTGCTCTCCAGATCCATCATGCCAAATCGCCGCACTCGTATTGTGACACACAAAGGTGCAATTCTCAGCCAAGGCATAGCCGCGTGGACAATATAAATCCACTCCCCCTTCAATCAAACAATCATTCAAGTAATACATCCCCACATTCACATCCCATGGACTTACCGTATCACCCCCTCCAGACCGGATGGTGCAATGTTCGAATGACAAACGTGTGGCACCGGGCATCGTACGGACTGCAAATTGATGTCCATCTACTCGCACGATCTTCTCTCCCTCTTTCTCTCCCTTTTCCCTAGGCAAAGCATATTTTTGAACAGTCGTGGTCGTCTCCTTTCCCGCCTCATTCAAACAGGGAATCGTCACATCCTTCGTCGCCGTGAATCCATATTCATTCACAATGGTCATATTCCGGAATGACAAATCGTGCCCTTTGATATTCAACACTCCAGCACCATAATCATCTGGATTTGAACAACGCCAAATATCCCGCGCAATCGTCTCCCGCAACACCACACCATCCCTGCTTTCCCCCACAAAAGATAGGTGGTGCTTCAATGAATCGATGAATACCTTTTCTTGGTAATTGCCATTATTGATAAAAATTTCCTGACCAGGACGAGCCAAATCTACCGCCGCTTGTATTGTCTTAAAGTCAACACCCACCACGAGTCGCTTGCGCATAAAACGGTCCATCCGTTCGACCACCTGATCGAACCAGTGATTCATTAAAACAAAGGTATGTGGCGAGTTTTCGAAGGTAAAGTATTCTGTATGAATGCCTAAAGCTGTCATTTTTTGTATAAAATCCGTGCGTCCTGCATGCATGCGCTCGACACCAGAATTCAAGAATAGTACAGGCGGATCTCCTTTAGAAACATGGCTCAAAGCTGACGCTTCCTTCCAGATCGCCTCTCCATCTACCTTATTAAAACCGAAATAATGTGTTGCGGCTGAAATTCGCTTGCTATCATCCCCTTCTCCTGATTCTGGATGAATGAAGGCTAGAATTCCATCGATATCAATTACTCCGGCTACTTTTACTCCCTTACCATAGGTATTTTCATCTTGAACAGATCCTAAAAGTGCGGCCATTTGCCCCCCCGCAGAATAACCGGCTACATAGATTTCTCCCACATTCTTGCGCTTCGAAACCCATTGCAAGGCTGCCTGTACATCTACCATAGCCGCAGGATATAAGGCTTCGGTGGACAAACGGTATTCGACTAAAAAGACCCGATAGCCACGATCCGCTAATGCTTTTGCCAAAGGAATATGCTGTGAACGATGTCCCGTTCGCCAGCCACCGCCATGGAAAAAAACCAACGTAGGCAGCATTCGAGAGGTTGATATCGCATATTCATCTATCGCAAGTTTTCTCGACCCTATAACTTTATAGACTGAACTTTGAACTTTGGACTTTGAACTTTGAAAGTTGGCTAGACGTACTGTTGGATCCTCTTTCAACAAATTCTGCCAGGCCGAATAATTGGTAAAGGAAGTGTCAGGTTTACCCGTAATGCCCGATTTATTTTGAGCTAGAAGGCTCAAAGAACTAAGCATCAATAAAATAAGGAGGTTGCGCATAATTTGTAAAGGCTAAGTTTCGATTATTCTAATCATTCTTCCTAATTTAAGGGTCTAAATCAAGAACTATGAAAAATATACGCGTGCTCGTGGTGGGTTGTG
>CAILUB010000177.1 GCA_903837305.1 uncultured Cytophagaceae bacterium | reverse complement strand
TAACTGAAATGACTACGATAATTTTAAAGCACGGTGGTACGGTTGATAAATATATTGGCGATTCAATTATGGCATTTTGGGGCGCCCCAAATAAAACTCTTGATCATGCAACTCAAGCTTGTTTGGCTGCAATTGAATGTAATACGCGTTTAAAAATATTAGCTAAAGAATGGACTAGTCAAGGTCGCCCTGGATTTAAAGCACGTATTGGCCTTAATACGGGTGACGTCGTTGTAGGAAATATTGGATCAGACCAGCGTTTAAGTTATACGGCAATGGGTGACCCTGTTAATCTTGCTAGCCGTTTAGAGGGATTAAATAAGGAGTACTCAACCTCCATCATTATTAGTCAGTCTGTGCTTAATGAATTGCCTGATGAGTTTATTTATAGGTTACTCGATATAGTTGTTGTTAAAGGCAAAACAGAGCCAGTTCCTATTTATGAATTAGTCTCTCGCAAAGGTGATGTCACAGGCTCGGATTCTGAGTTTCTGGAAATGTTTGGGAAGGCTGTAAATTCATATTTAGAAAAGGATTGGGACAAAGCTTTATTTAGATTTGAAAAGCTTCTTGGTTTACGTCCTGATGATCAAGCCTGCAAAATTTTTATAGAGCGTTGTCGAGGATATAAAGACAATCCTCCAGGGCATGATTGGGCAGGAGAGTATGTATTTCTGCATAAGTAAAGTTGATGATGGAGGAGTAACTACGCTAGACATCAATAGGAATGCTTTATAAAGCCTCGAAAGTCATTACACAGCCCCGTTCTTATGCTGTAAGTCATTAAAATAATTACATATTTCGGCAACCACAATTGTTCCCAAAATCCAGGTCGCACGTTCGAATCGTGCTGGGCAGGCCAAAAACCTCAAGTAATACAAGCGGACGCAGCTAAATTGGTACTGTTTTAGTTCATTACACAGTCATCGCACGCCTTGTCTGTAGGTTGCTCGCACATAGCAATAAGAATTTGACTTAGGACAGCTTATAAAAAATGATTTTTAGGTTACTCAAGGACAATGAATTAAGAGTTATTGGAAAGAAAGATTAAATCCTTTACTTCGAACTAATTGCAATTTTTTTATTGTATTCACGCAAAATTGCACATAACAGTTTCATGTTTGATAATTTTGCTGCAACCTGTTTGTTTTTAATTAGCACCGCTTTTTCAGAGTTAATTACGAGTTTAGGTTTATTGTTGATAATGTCGCAAAGAGCATCGACCACCTCTTTAGCAATGTGCGGATGACTTTGTAAAAGCACGGCAAATCCTGCTGTTGGCATGAACATAACCTCTCCGCCTTCGAGCACCTTGACCGAAGCAGAACGGTTTTGGCCATCCAATAGACCCATCTCACCGACATATTGACCAGGATTGAGTTCGGCTAAAACTTTGGTGGTTCCTCCAGTAAGTCCACTAAAGATGTACACCTGTAACTTTCCTGATAACAGAATATATAGTCCATCAGAAGGATCGTTTTGAGTAAAGAGATTTTCACCAGCCTCAACAGTTTTAGTTGTAGTGATGCCTAAAATTGCCATCAAATCTGATGCAGGCAGACCTTTGAAAAAAGGGATGCTGCCAATAGAGGCTTCTTTAGGATTGTCTGCCATGCCTTAATCCTTTAGCTGTTTTATAGTGTGATTGCGAATATCTTCCATGTTTAGCATGATCGCATGCGGACTAACAAAGCGAATGTATTCTAAAAATTTTAAGCGACCTTGATCACTTGCTACGGTTACAGCTGCCTTTGGATTACTAGAATGCCATTCTTGCCCAAGTAGTTTTCCGAGCATTTTGCCGCGAATCGGTAGTGCACTTGCTAGCAGGTCTGATTCCACCATCAACATACATAAGCAATCAGTCTTTGTAGGTTTTGCTGATGGAGCGTTAAATTTAGCTAACAAAGAGCCTAAAAACGAGGGATCGGTTGCCAGGATGATAGGTTCAATTTGCGCCTGAAGCCCCTGTATTAAGGATGGCACAGCACCGCTTTGAGATAAAAACGTCCGAGTTTTCTCAATACTGGACTTTTCTAATTCAAATGGTGTTTTATTAGTAGAGCCATCATGACCAAAATCATGAGCAATGGCACAAAATAGCAAAACCCAGGCCTCTTCACCGGAAATTTCCCATAAATCATGAAAATCAGATTTTTGTACAGATTTAATGGGTTGATCTAATAGGGTAGTGAGCGATAGGCAGACGTCTTGAAAATGCTTACGTGAGTGGTAGGCGGGTTCTGGATGCCCTAGAGAGTGATTATAAGAATCAATCAGGTCTGCTAGCTCGATGCAAAGCCTAGGGTAAGGGTTACTTGGATAGCTTTGGGATTCCCAGAAGGCAGTTTGAACTAATTCTTGTATAAAGCCCCCAAAACTCCCTTGGTAACTTCGGGAGTACTCAAAAAGACTCTCAAGTGCATCTAAGGGTTTCCCCGATGGGTCGTTTGCACTTGAAGTCTTGAGCTTGGCTAATGCCTTGCTAAGGTGCGATTGGGGCATAAATTGGAATGAAAATTTGTTAGTATCTAAGGTCAGTTAGCCATAGCTTAAACCGAATTTATGCTGGCTTAACAAAAAATCATGTCACCTCTGAGTGGTACTAAAAATTAGGCCAGTTCAATTTGCTCTATCGTTTCTAATAATGGATTAGAGGATAAACATTTTAAAGAAGCATTTAAGTCACGGCCTATATTCATTTTCATTCTTGATTTTTAAAGCTATCTTGTCTGTGCAATGTTTCGATGGCATTGAAATAAGTTAATTTTAAAAGTATTGCCTTGGTAGGCAATCTAAACAATTACAGGTCAATATTGCTTACTTTAATATACGAATTAGTCATATTTTCTAGATAGCGGATCTTCTAAATAAGTATTTACCCTCAGTTTCTACTGTAGCTTAGCTAAAAATGAACAAATTTGGCTATAGTGGGGTTCATAGCTCAAAGTAGTGATTTAACATTTTCCATAATGATTCCCTTAGCAAAGTTAAAAAAACATGGCGTTAGAGCCTTAATAGGACTTTTGCTAACTGCTTTATTTGCAAGTCATGCAATTGGTCTATTTCATGTTCGCTTCATTACTCAGCTAGATAACTTTATATATGACGCTCGTATGCGAGCGACGATGCCCAATACTGTTGATGATCGTATTGTGATTTTAGATGTGGATGAAAATAGCTTAAAAATGCCTGAATTGGGTCGATGGCCTTGGAGTCGCGACAAGATGGCACAGATTGTGGACACATTGTTTGATAAGTATCAAATCAAATCGTTGGGTTTTGATGTGATTTGGGCAGAGTCTGATAAAAGTTCTGGTTTGGGGATTTTAAAGAGGTTGGCAAAAGAGGATTTAAGGGGCTCGCCTGAATTTGGTCAGGCGGTAGAGCGCTTAGCACCAAAATTAGATTTCGATAAAATATTTGCGAATTCCCTGCGCGATCGCCCTGTTGTTTTAGGCTATTACTTTAATTCTAATAAAGACGCTACAGAGATTGGGGTTCTGCCTGATCCAATTTTCTTTAAGGATGACATGGCAAATCGTGAGAAATATTTTTCTTTACGAAAAGGCTACGGCGCAAACTTAGAAAATTTATCTTTTGAGGCTCCCATGGCGGGGCACTTTAATCCAACTGTTGATACCGATGGCGTGATTCGTCGCGTACCCATGTTGGCTGAATATAAGGGTGACTATTACGAATCATTGTCTTTATCTATGTACCGACTGATTATTGGTCTAAATAGCCCTGAGGAAAAAGGATCGGTTGGCAAGATGCCACAGCGTATTCCTGGCGCTAAGCTATTACCTCTTGGAAATAATGTACCCAAAGAAGCGGGGCCGATCTTACCGATTGAGGGGATTCAGGTGGGTTCCACAATCATTCCAGTTGATAAGGGGGCCAATTTACTGGTTCCGTTTCGAGGCAATCGCGATAGTTTTGCTTACATATCCTTAGGCGATGTATTTGCTGGTAAGGTGCCAGTTGAAAAATTAAAAGGGAAGATCGCATTTGTCGGCACAACTGCCCCAGGTTTAGCAGATTTACGCGCTACACCCGTGAGCGGTCTGTATCCGGGTGTAGAGATTCACGCAAATCTTTTAGCTGGGATGCTTGATAGTGAGTCTATCCCCTTTAAATCAGAACCTTCTTTTTCGACTTTTTTAGAATTGGTAGGACTTCTGATAATTGGAATTATTCTATCTGTCTCAATGGCATATCTTCCAGCATTACCAGCAGCGATTTTATTTGTGGTGAGCTTGGCTGCGGCAGTTGGTACCAATGTGATGTGGTGGCAACAAGGATATGCCTTACCAGTGGCTCCTTTCTTATTATTAATTGGTTTAATTTATTTTTCGAATGTGGCGTACGGATATTTTGTTGAGTCTAAAAACAAACGTCAGTTAGCAGATTTATTTGGTCAATATGTCCCGCCAGAGCTGGTTGACAAAATGGCGGAAAATCCGCTGCAGTACAGCATGGCTGCCCGTAAGCACACCTTAACGGTTTTGTTTTCTGACGTGGTTGGTTTTACATCGATTTCTGAAAAATTGACGCCTTCCGAGTTAACCGAATTTATTAATGAGTATTTAAGCGAAATGAGTTTCGCCATTCGAAAAAAAGGTGGAACACTGGATAAGTACATTGGCGATGCCATCATGGCTTTTTGGGGCGCTCCCATTGATGACGAAGACCACGCGACTAATGGAGTGCTTGCTGCACTAGGAATGCATGAAAAATTACAGGAACTTAAAAAAATCTATAAAGAAAAAAATTGGCCAGATATTAATGTTGGCATCGGATTAAGTACAGGACCGATGACAGTGGGCGATATGGGGTCTGTGATTCGCAAAGCCTATACCGTGATGGGTGATGCGGTGAATTTAGGATCACGTTTAGAGGGAATTACCCGCCAGTATTTTGTGAATATCCTTGTTTCCGAAGAAACGATGCTAGCTACAAAAGGAATTTTATTTAGAGATATTGATATGGTTCGGGTTAAGGGAAAAGATAACCCCATTACCATTTACGAACCGATTGCAGAGATTGCCAAGACTAACGCTGAAGTGCAACAAAAAATTGATACATGGAATGAAATGATTAAATGCTATCGATTGCAAAATTGGAGTGATGCTGAATCTAAATTACAAGGATTGATATCGGTCGACACTAACAATAAGCTGTATCAGCTATATGCTGATCGCATTAAATTTTTTAAAACTAATCCACCGCCGACTGACTGGGACGGGGTTACAAAATTTGAAACAAAATGATGTTTAATGTTTCTAGGAGAACATGATGATTCCAGTATTGGCTATTAAAAATAGTTTTCGGTTATTAATTTTGACTACTTTATTTTTAGCGTTTAATACGTATGCGCAAGAGGCTGGTAAGGTTACGCGCTCCTCTGGAAAGGCCACCATTACAACTGCAGCCAACCAAGTAAAGGCGGTAGCAAACGGCGATACCGTTAATAGTGGCGATACCATCACGACCGAAGATGATTCTCAGGTGCTGATCCGTTTAAAAGATAATTCAACGATGGCGATCCGACCAAAAAGTAAGATAAAAATTGCCGAATTTAAATTTGATAATCAACCTACCGATACCATCAAAACGAATGTAATGGCTGGAACTTTGCGCGCTGTTTCGGGTCAAATTGGTAAAGGCCAACCTGATAATGTGAAGTATGAAGCCAATACTGCAACTATTGGTATTCGTGGAACCGATATTGAATTAGCCATCATCCCTGAGGGCGCAAAAGATCGGGCTGGGGTTTATAACTATGTTCATACTGGTGAGGTTCAGATGGCTCTTAATACCGGTGAAAAAGTGATTGTTACTAAGGAATTAACCGGCTTTACTCCCGAAAAATTACTACCAGGTGAATCGCGCTTGCAAGTTTTGAGGGATCGTCCTGCATTCTTGGTGTCTGGTGGTTTTGATGCGTTAATTAATCAGCTCACTACACCTAGATTGCCAATGCGCTAGAGATATTATTACGGTTTGAGTCCATTTATTATTCGGCGTATCTCTTTCGTTGCCTCCTTAATCGCTTGTCTCCAATTACTCTCATGTACAAGTACCGCCACAATTCCACGGACTCAAGATGGCCAAACGATCGATTATTTTGGTTTTATTGCGGTTGAATCAGATACACCTATACAAGCCCACTTAAAAATACGCGCTTCAAAGACGCAGGTAGGGATTGAGTCTGATTTAACCATTTACATTGAAGGGGATGGTGCACACTGGCTATTTCAGATGGTACCACCCTCTAATCCGACTCCACGTAAGTCGCTTGTTGTTTCATTAGCCACTCAGGATCAAAGCGCGTTTATTCTTTACCTTGCCAAACCTTGTCAATACGTTGACATTGCACAGTTTAAGGAGTGTGACCCATCTGTGTGGACAGAGGGGCGTTTTAGTCCAGATGTGATTCAATTGGCAAACGATGTGATTGACAAGGTATTAATCGATTTACCCAAAGTTCGATTAAATTTGGTCGGACACTCAGGTGGTGGGACTTTAGCCACACTCTTGGCTGCAAGGCGGAACGATGTGCGGTGTTTAGTAACTCTTGCGGCCCCATTAGATATTGCCGCATGGACGAGGTCTATATCGGTGGGGCCATTACGCTTATCGAATAATCCTGCCGATCCCAGTATTCAATTAAAGAGTATTCGACAAACGCATTTTTTTGGTGAAAATGATTCTATTGTCAAAAGGGAGTCGATTGGAAATTATCGAAATTTTACCAACAAAACGGACTTTATCGTGGTGTCCGATTTTGATCACACGAAAGCTTGGGCTGAGCAGTGGTCTATTTTGCAGAAAAAGTCATGCCTAACCTTAGATTGATTCATTTTCCTACAATCGATCGGTTTGGTTTAGAATTTATTTAGTCAATCAAGAGGTCAATTCCTATGGAAATTACCAATTTCGGCAAAAAAAACCTTCAAAAACCAAAAGGGCAATTTTCAATAAAAATAGCTTATTACCCTTCTGCATTCTTAGTTTGTGTTTTATGGAGTGTTGGAATATCACCAAGTTTTGCAAATGGTAATAATGCTACTACTAGCGGCAATAATGTCGCTTCCTCGTCAATTCAGTCTGCCACACAAACGACATCGAATGCATTAAATTCGATCATATTGGGTAATGCTATGGGTGGTTCAGGAGGTTTTAAACTTAAACTTGGGTCATCTCCTCAATTCAATCATTTTTCTGTGCTTGATAAAAACGATAACAATCAGATAAGTGGTACTGCTAGTTCCCGCGAAGAAAGTGGACAAGGCGGTATTGCCGCTTCACCGGATTTTAGTAACTGGAGTATTTGGGCAACACCCGTTGTGAGTGGATTTAAAAATAATATTGCGCCTTACACATCAAACGGAACCGTATCTATTGCTTTGATGGGCCTGGAGTACAACTATGACGATACGATCATTTCAGGGTTGTCTTACGCCTACTCGAGTGTGAATGCCAACACTACCTATAACGGTGGGACTTTAAAAAGTGTTAGTAAAACAATATCACCATATTTAGTTTATATTTTAAATGATCGGTGGATGCTCGATACGAGCGCAGGCTTTGGTCAAGCTACGCCAGAAACAAATGTGAGCGGTGTTACGGGTAAGACATCTAGCCAAAGTTTTTTTGCAACTGTTGGCGGTACGAATACGATCGAGATAGGAAAAGTTCTTGTGCGTCCACGAGCTTCTTACACCGTTTATAAAGATTACTTAGCTGGGTATATAAACTCTGCTAATACAGCCAATGCCCCACTAACGAGTTGGCTTTATCAAACTAAATTAGGTGGAACGGTCTCCTATGAGGCTAAACCTTTTTCCCCATTTATTAGTGCGTATTCGATCTTTAATAATTGGAGTATGACCCCATCAACGACAGCCCCTTCAGCCTATCCCTCTACTTACCAGGTCCAAATTGGTGCAAATG
>CAILUB010000176.1 GCA_903837305.1 uncultured Cytophagaceae bacterium | reverse complement strand
GCGCTTAAAAAGAGTAGCATCCTATCTAAATAATGATGATTTTTGCTTAACGTATGGGGATGGGGTTGGGGATATTAATATTAAAGCATTATTAGATTTTCATTATCGGCATGGTAAAAAAGCTACTGTTACTGCAGTAAAACCAGCTGGTAGGTTTGGAGCACTTGATATAGTTGGGACTAGTGTCTCAAGTTTTAGTGAAAAGCCAAGTGAAGATGGGTCATATATAAATGGTGGTTTTTTTGTTCTAAGCCCAGATGTAATCAATCTTATTGAACATGATCAAATAATGTTTGAACGAGAACCTTTGGAAACACTTGCAAAGCAAGGGCAGCTTGAGGCTTATTTTCACAATGGTTTTTGGCAGCCTATGGATACATTGAGAGATAAACATCAATTGGAAAGCCTTTGGTACTCTGGAGATGCGCCCTGGAAGACTTGGAAATGAATAAAAATTTCTGGAAAGGTAAGAGGGTTTTAATAACCGGACATACTGGATTTAAAGGAAGTTGGCTTTCATTGTGGTTACAAACCCTTGGTGCTAAATTATCTGGTCTATCATTAGAAAATCATTCTAGTCCAAATATGTTTGATTTATGTAACATTGGTGCTAGTATGGATAATTTTATGGGTGATATAAGAGATTTTGATTTTGTATATGGTTCAGTATCAAAAATTCGTCCTGAAATTGTTATTCATATGGCTGCTCAATCATTAGTACGTTATTCCTATCAGAATCCTATTGAAACTTATGCTACAAATATTATGGGTACAGTTAATTTGTTTGAATCTCTAAGAAAAGTAGGCGGTGCAAAATCAATAATAAATGTAACATCAGATAAATGTTATGAGAATAAAGAATGGATATGGGGTTATCGCGAAAATGAAAGATTAGGTGGACACGATCCTTATAGTAATAGTAAAGCATGTTCGGAACTAGTTACATCTGCATATCGTTTATCTTTCTACCAGGATCTGGGAATTGGATTGGCTTCAGCTCGTGCTGGAAATGTTATTGGTGGTGGAGATTGGTCTACAAATAGGCTGATACCTGATGTAATTAAATCATTTATTGAAAACAAGTCTGTAGTAATCCGCAGTCCTAATGCAATACGTCCTTGGCAGCATGTATTAGAGCCGCTCTCTGGTTATTTAACTTTAGCGGAAGCACTATGGAAGGACCGAGTTAGTTATGAACAAGCATGGAATTTCGGTCCAAAAGTTGAAGACTGTAAGCCAGTTTCATGGATTGTTGACAACTTGTCTAAACTTTGGGGAGTTGACGCAAAATGGAGCATTGATATTGAAAGTCATCAGCATGAGTCTAAATATTTAAAGTTAGATGCAACAAAAGCTAGAGAGTTACTGTCATGGAATCAAAAATGGGACATTCAAGAAGGACTAGAAAAAAGCTTTTCTTGGTATAAAGCTTGGCTTTCTGGGGATGACTTAAATTATTTCACTTTACAACAGATAAACGAATATATGGCGAGTAAACCATGACTGAATCACAACATTTAAAAGCAGAAATTGCTCGATTAGTCGCTAAATATGCTGAAAATATTTTTATTCCTTCCCCTTTTTATCCAGGGCAAACTGCTATACCGTCTTCTGGTAAGTTGATTGGAGTTAAAGAACTTCAGTTGATGGTAGAGGCCTCTTTAGATGGGTGGTTAACAACGGGTAGATTCAACGAAGAATTTGAGTCACGACTAGCAAAATTTATCGGCGTCAAATATTTGATAACTGT
>CAILUB010000175.1 GCA_903837305.1 uncultured Cytophagaceae bacterium | reverse complement strand
TGGAATGATGTAATCTAAATTAGATTAATCCTTGAAAACTCCCCATATTTGGGGAGTTTTTTTTTGAACAATACTTTATGAAAAGAATCGCCATAGATATGGATGATGTTTTAGCTAAAACTACACACGTCATCATTGATCGAATTAATCAATTAGTTGATAAAAATTACACCTACCAAGAGCTATTGTTTGGTGATAAAACACTTAAAGAAGAGTTCTATGGTCATTATTTAACCAATAATTCTTTCTTATGGGAACCTGGATTCTTCGAAAACATACCAGTGAATGAGGATGCTGTGGAAGTGGTTCGTAAATTATCAGATCAATATGAAATATTTATTGTTTCTGCAGCTACTGAATTCCCAAATTCATTAAAAGAGAAATTAACCTGGATGGAGCAACATTTTCCATTTATCACATGGAAACATATTGTATTCTGTGGTCACAAGCATATGATACAAGCGGATTACTTAATTGATGACCATGAAAAAAATCTGCATACTTTTACCGGAACTCCACTCCTATTTACAGCCCCGCATAATCTTCACATAAATGACTTTAAAAGAGTAAATAATTGGAAGGAAGTCGAAGGATTGTTGTTAAAGTAATGAAAAAAGCTCGTTTTAGTATTGGTATTTTGTTTTTTATTTGTGGGTTGAATTTTGCCACTTGGGCGACTCGTATTCCTGATTTTAAAGCTACACTTCATCTTTCAGACGCTGAATTAGGTACCGTCTTAATGGGCTTGCCCATAGGATCATTAGTTTCTTTACCCATCGCAGGTTGGCTTTTAACTAAATATGCTTCCAGATGGATAACCTTAATAGCCGTGGTTATGTATGTGGTTGTATTACCTAGTTTGGGCTTTTTAAGTTCTGCAGTAACCTTATTTACAGGTCTATTTTTCTTTGGAATGGCAGGTGATATAATGAATATAGCCATGAATACACAGGTAGTCAGTTTAGAAGCAAAAATAAATAAGATCATCATGTCTTCCTTTCATGCTATATTTTCCATTGGTTTAATGGCAGGCGCTTTTTTAGGAGGGATCTTGGAAAAAGAAAGTTTTACAACACAAGAACATTTTAGCCTAGTAGCTTTATTGAATATCATCATAATACCCCTTAGTTTCCCCAATCTATTAATTGATAAACCGGTTCAAGATGAAAGTAAACCTAAGTCATCTATTTTAAACTTAGGGCCCTATTTAATAACCCTGTCATTTATTGCTTTCTGTGGCATGTTATGTGAAGGAGCCATGGCTGATTGGATTTCTTTGTATTTTAAGGAATATAGCCCAAACTCCCCTTTCCCCATTACCATTGGTTTTTCCTTCTTTGCTGCTGCCATGGTAGTAGGGCGATTTATAGGCGATTCAATTTCTTTAAAATATGGAGTATCCAATATTCTTGTATTAAACGGAATTTTACTAGGCTTAGGCATGTTACTTACACTTCTATTTCCCTCTATCTTCCTAAAAATAGCTGGCTGTTTTATAACTGGAATTGGAATCTCTACGATTGTCCCTTTAATTTATTCACAAGCCGGGAATCAGAAGGAAATTATGCCTTCGATTGCTATTGCAGGCGTATCAACCATTGCTTACATTGGTTTTTTATTAGGCCCTGTCCTTATCGGTTATTTATCAGATTTTATTGGCCTGGATAAAGCTTTGTATTTGATTGTAATTTTAGGTTTTGTAGCTGCCTTTATTTCCAAAACTTGGGTCACAACTAAATGATCATCAAATATTGTTTAACTTCATAAAAATTACACAATCGTCACTTTTATAAATATAAATCAAACTCAATTTCTACATTCAATCTGAAACAAATATTACTATGAATAAACATGTTATTTTCTGGTCCATCACAGTAGGTTTAGGAGGTCTTTTATTTGGAATGGACGTCGCGGTAATATCAGGAGCAGAACTTGCAATTCAACAATTATGGAAACTAGACCCTTTCACTCATGGTTTGGCCATTGCTGCAGCACTATATGGTACAGTAATAGGTGCAGCACTTGGAGGAATTCCAGCAGATTTATTTGGACGTAAGAAGACTTTATTCTGGATAGGATTAAGCTTCTTTATCTCCTCCATAGGGGCAGCTATCGCACCTGATGTTAATTTATTTATGTTATTTCGCTTTTTGGGTGGCCTAGGTATAGGTGCCTCATCAGTGGTGGCACCTATATATATATCGGAAATAGCTCCTGCAAAGCATCGAGGAAAGTTGGTAATATCATTCCAGTTGAACATTGTATTGGGTATTTTGATTGCTTACGTTTCAAATTACTTTATCCAAGGAATGGAGAATGATTGGCGGATAATGTTAGGAGTTGTTTCTCTTCCTTCCCTCTTATTTTCTATTTTAATTCTATTAACTCCAGAAACTCCCTTGTTTTTATTATTAAAGCGAAATGATTTAGCTGGTGCACGGAAAGTATTGGAATTAGCTGATCCTAATCCGGAGGAAACAATTCTGCGAATTCAGAATAATGCAAAACAAAGCACTGAAAAGGAACGCTTGTTCTCAGGCAAATTTGTTTGGCCATTAACATTAGCCTTTCTATTTGCCTTTTTTAACCAAATGTCAGGAATCAACGCAATCATTTATTACGCACCTAGAATCTATGAATTGACAGGTTTAGGTACTGAAAGTGCATTACTTTCTACGGCAGGTATTGGTATTGCAAATTTGCTATTTACATTATTAGGGTGGTATTTGATTGATCGTGTGGGTCGAAGAATTTTAATGTTTATTGGTTCATTTGGTTATATTATCACCCTAAGTTTAATTGCTCACGCCTTTTATACAGAATCATTTACGTTTGTTCCGGTTTACATATTTGCATTCATCGCCTCTCACGCCATTGGACAAGGTTCTGTTATATGGGTGTTCATCTCGGAGATATTTCCTAACTCTGTCCGTGCCTCTGGCATGGCTTGGGGATCTTTAACACACTGGGCTTTTGCAGCATTAGTAGCTAATTTTTTTCCTTTGTTCACCGAAAGCTATGGAGGAACCCTAATCTTTGGATTCTTTGCTGTCATGATGGTGGCTCAGCTAGCATACGTAGCCTTTATGATGCCAGAAACTAAAGGTGCTAATTTGGAAGATATTGAAAAACAGGTAATTATGCATTAATGGTTTTCTTATGATAAATTTTGATCCTAAGAGTAGCAAACCTAAATACCAACAATTAATTGATGGTATTATTGATGGAATAAATTCTGGCTTATTAGAGCACGGAAAACAACTACCCTCTATCAATAAGGTGGCCAATGATTTTAATATGGCACGTATGACTGTTACGAAGGCCTATGATGATTTGCGTGAAAAAGGATTAATTAGTTCCCATCATGGTAAGGGATTCTATGTATCAAGTACAAATACAAAAAATGCCTTGCGGGTATTCATTTTAATGGATGCTTTAACCCCCTATAAAGAGATTTTGTATGAACGCATTATCCAAAATTTAGGAGAGGATGTAAGTCACAACCTATTTTTCCACTACCATAATATCGAATTATTTGAAGAGTTGATTTCGAACAATTTAGGAAAATACAACCATTACATTATCCTTCCCCATTTTAATAAGAGTGTTGCTAAAATCGTATCAAAGATCCCTAAAGACAAATTATTGGTCCTAGATATTAATATCAGAGAATTTAGTGATGATTATTCGATTCTCTACCAAAATTTCGAATCTAATATTCACCAAGGTCTTACTGCATCACTTGACAAAGTCAAAAAATACCAACAGATTAATTTAGTATTAAGCTCAAAAAGCTTTCAATATACCCCAGACGGAATTATTCAAGGATTTACTGAATTTTGTACGGAAAATAACTTAGAATTCGATATCATTCCCGATTTAGATGATGATTACGAATTGCAAATGAATCAAGCCTATATCGTCTTCAGAGAATACGAATTGATAAAGATGATTAACTGGACTACGAAGAATAAATTAAAGGCAGGGAAAGACATCGGTATTATTTCCTACGATGATACGCCTTTAAAAGAGATTATCGCAGAAGGTATATCTGTTATATCGAATGACTTCAAGAAAATGGGGGAACGTGCGGCAGAAATGATTATCAATCGGGTAAAAGGTAGAGAATCAAATGATTTTTATTTTATCGATCGCGGATCACTATAAATCCAAGTGAACATTAAGCCAACCAGCATCCATTTTTACACCTAAGCTATTATAAAAATCAATAGCTGGTTGATTCCAATCCAGTACCTGCCACATCATTCCTGTGCATTTTGTTCGCCTAGCTTCTTCGATTGCTTCCATAATTAATCGTTTACCTAAGCCTTTCCCTCGAAAACTCTCCTTGATGTACAAATCCTCTAAATAAAAACGTCTTCCTTTCCAAGTAGAGAAACGGTAGTACCATAAAGAGAAACCGCCTAACTCTCCATTCAAATAAATAAGATTAGCTGTAAATAAAGGATTATCTGAAAATCCTCCTGTAACATAATCATCGATAGTGGAACTTACTTCTTCAGGCGCCTTTTCAAAAATGGCTAATTCCATGACCAAATCACGAACCAAGCTAATATCTTCTTTTGTTGCTCTACGTATATCTATCTTATCCATTGATGGCTCTAAGTTTCGTTAAAAGTGTTAAAAAATCCTCTGGTAATTCTTGTTCAAACTGCATAAAATCATTCGTAGTGGGATGAACAAACCCTAAAGAATAAGCATGCAATGCTTGTCTAGGGCATATTTTAAAGGCATTATCAATAAATGATTTAAAACTTGCCATGGATGACATATACCGAATCTTATCTCCACCATACGTAGCATCTGAAAACAAAGGATGTCCAATGGATTGAAAATGTGCTCTGATTTGATGGGTTCTTCCTGTTTCTAATTTAAATCGTACGAAGGAAGCAAATCCAAAGGATTCTACAACCTCATAATGTGTAATCGCAATTCTTCCGTGCTCAGAATCCACAGGAAAAATAGCTTGAATCTTACGGTCTTTCGGACTCCTACCTATCTTGCTGCGTATAGTCCCTTTTAATTCTTTAGGTACACCCCAACAAATAGCATAATAAGTTCGTTCAATGGTATGTTCAAAAAATTGTTGTCCTAAAAAATTAAGGGCAAATTCGGTTTTGCCGATGACTAATATGCCTGAAGTATCTTTATCTATCCGATGTACAAGTCCGGGACGAATATCTTTTTGACCGGGGAGATTTTGGCAATGAAATAAAAGACCATTCACTAATGTTCCTGTCCAATTGCCCTGAGCTGGATGAACGACCATACCAGGCGATTTGTTCACTAAAATAAGTTGCTCGTCTTCGTAAATAATATCGATCGGTATATCTTCCGGGTAAACCTCCTTATCGCGTGGAGGATTAGCAAATGAAACAGATATCGTATCCAAAGGCTTTACGCGGTAATTTGACTTAATCAAGCCCCCATTGACCTTTACAGATCCCGCATCAATACCTACCTGAATCCTATTGCGACTAGTACCCGCAATTTTAATCATCAAATATTTGTCGATTCTGAGTAATTGCTGACCTTTGTCAACGGTGAAATTAAAATGCTCAAATAAATCATCTTCCTCTTCGGAATCAGGAGCATTCATTTCTGGATCGATGGACATAGCAAAT
>CAILUB010000174.1 GCA_903837305.1 uncultured Cytophagaceae bacterium | reverse complement strand
ATGCCTTTAGAGAAATTCAGGGAGATTCGAAACTGGTTAGCTGGCGTTCAGATTGTAGGCGAATGTGCTGGATTGAAACCAGAGGAGATAAAAACTTTAGTCGCATCACATCAACCAGACGCGATTGAGATTGACTCGAAAGTGAATTTAGTATTAATTCAAGACATTGATTTACCGAAAATACTCCGCGTAAACATCGATACAGATAATTTACCTTCACTATTTGCGTCTGCCGCACCCTATGTTTCTCATTTTTTGCTCACCGGAGATAGTCCGGAATCGTTGCAAGGAATGGAATCTTCGATTGAGATTTGGGCGGCGCAATATCCGATTATATTAGGTTTGGATGTTCCAGAAGAGGATTTAGACGAATGGGTTGAGCAAACATCTATTCAGGGGATCGGTTTAACCGCAGGAAAAGAAGACCGTCCCGGTTTTCGCGATTTTTCTGATTTAATGAGTATCTTGGAAAAATTAGAAATCGACTAATATGCTAACTAAGGTAAAGGAAACATACGCTCAGGTGAAAGCCTCGATTTCAGCTAAAATGGCCGTTTTAGGACGATGGTTGCTATCGGTGGCGAAAAAAGTACTAGGTGAGCGTGCCTATAGTTTTTGCCTTGGTTACCTTGTTTTGGGTCAAGTATTTGTACAGACGCAATGTCGCAAGGTTCAAGCCGTTTATGATGCCAAAGTAGACAAGACCAGTCCTTACTACAAGCCCATCGTTCGAGGATATAAATTCTTTGCTAAATCAGCTCTCTTTGTGTTGATTTATTTGTTAGTCATTGAGACAAATTTCTTCTTTCTAACGGGAGAAATGCCAAGTGTGGATGATTTACAGAATCCGAAATTATCCCAAGCTTCCGAGATTTATTCGGCTGATGGGGTGCTTTTAGGTAAGTTTTTTGCAGAGAATAGAACTCCAATTCGCGATTTTAATCAGATTTCACCCTACTTAGTGAAGGCCTTAGTGGCGACAGAAGATGCGCGTTTTTATGAGCATACAGGGATTGATTTTCAAGCTTGGGCTGGCGTATTAGTAGGGATTGCAAAAGGCGGCGATCGGGGAGGTGGAAGTACGATTTCACAGCAATTAGCCAAGAATTTATTCAAGACGAGAACGAAGAAGGGGTTTGTGAAAACAGGACTTTTGGGCTATATACCTGGATTAAATAAGTTAATCTATAAGTCCAAAGAATGGGTCACTGCCATCAAATTAGAGCGTTTTTATACGAAGGATGAGATTATTCTGTGGTATTTGAACACCGTGGATTATGGTAATAATGCCTACGGAATTAAAGTAGCCTCTAAGACGTATTTCAATACATCGCCCGATAGTTTGAATATTCAGGAAGCTGCTATTTTAGTGGGTTTACAGAAAGCAACAACGACGTATAATCCGAAGCGATACAAAGGGAAACCTTTACAAGAAAACAAGGCTTGGAAGCGTCGTAATGTTGTTTTAGCCCAAATGGTGAAGGCAGGTTACTTACGCAAATCAGATTACGATTCACTCGCCGTTATGCCAATTGAATTGCGTGAAAATGAGGAATCTCCTTACGATGGAACAGGCAATTATTTTAAAGTCGCAGTGGCTAAATACTTGAATGAATGGGCAGAGAAGAATGATATCGAATTAGATCTGTATCGGGATGGATTGAAAATTATTACAACTATTGATTCGAAAATGCAGATCTATGCAGAGGAATCAGTAGAAGAAGGGATGCGTGCCACGCAAAAGAATTTTGATAATCACTGGGCAAATCAAAATCCATGGGTAGGCGAAAATGGACAGGAGATACCTGGTTTCATCGATACAGTGGCGAAACGAACAGAATATTATAAGTATTTATCAGCTCGTTTTCCTAAAAACCCCGATTCTGTCAAACACTATATGAAGGATGTGAAGCGCGATATGTGGGTGTATTCGCGTAATTCGATGGGGGAAGAAAAACGCACAATGAGCGCCTACGATTCGATTCAATATTATAAGAAATTCTTGCAGGCAGGTATGATGACGATGGATCCATTCACGGGCCACATCAAGGCTTGGGTGGGTGGTTTAGATTTTAAATACTTTAAGTACGATCACGTAAAGCAAGGTCGTCGACAACCTGGTTCTACATTTAAACCCTTCGTTTATACCTCTGCCATCGATGGTCCTAAGGATTTATCTCCGTGCTATATGATGCGCGATGAGCCATTCGAGATCGAGGTGGAAAATGCAAAAGGGGAAAAAGAAATGTGGCGCCCAGGTAATGCAAACGGAGGATTCTCAGGCAGAGAGATGCCCATTAAACGAGCCTTAGGCCAAAGCATCAACTCAATTACTGCCCGATTAACCAATGAAGTGGGTGCGGATACCGTGATGTATTATGCGAAGAAGATGGGAATCAAGAGTCCATTAAAGGCGGTCGCTTCTATTGGATTAGGCTCATTCGACGTGAATTTATTCGAGATGATTGGTGCTTATTCTGCTTTTGTGAATGAGGGTATGCACGTAGAGCCGATGCTAGTGCAAGAAATTCAAGATCAAAATGGTAAAGTTTTGCAACGTTTCGATCCCACCATGGAGCAAGTAATTCGGAAGGAATCGGCCCAATTAGTCCGTTATATGCTGGAGGGAGTCATTCATGAAAGTGGAACGGGTAGTTCTTTGTTATATGGCGAAGGAGATATCTTATTGCCAAAAGACAATCGGTACGCGCGCGTTTTCGCAGGAAAAACCGGTACGACTTCGAATCACTCAGATGGCTGGTTCATCGGAATGTCACATAATTTGATTTCGGGAGTTTGGGTAGGAGGTGATGATCGGTCCATTCACTTTAGGACGGGTGCTTTAGGTGAGGGTTCTAAAACGGCTTTGCCAATCTTTAAACGCTTTATGATCAAAGTGGTCAAAGATCCGATGTTAGCCCAGTACAAGCCTGAGCCATTTGAAAAGTTGGATCGACGCGTTGTAAGGAAAGATTTTGATTGTTCGAATGGTTCTTACGCTTTACCTGATTCACTTCAAGTTTCTGATGCGGAATTAGACTCCATGAATGCCTTGTTAGAAGATAATGCAACCGCGTCGGATTCGACGGGTTCTCCTCAGTAAAATGAATAAACACGATATTTCAGTCTATTTTCAAGGCTTACAGGATAGAATTTGTGCGGGAATAGCTGCGACAGATGGAGGTGCCTCTTTCAAAGAGGATAACTGGAAACGTGCCGAGGGTGGTGGTGGAAGAACTCGAGTGATAGCCAATGGAGCCATTTTAGAAAAAGGGGGAGTAAATTTCTCTGCAGTCGAAGGGCCATTGCACCCTAAGATGGTGACTAGCCTGAATGTAACGGAGGAGGTTGAATTCTTTGCCACGGGGGTTTCCATAGTGATGCACCCAGAAAATCCTTGGGTACCCATTATTCATATGAATGTGCGGTATTTTGAGTTAAGTAATGGGGAGTTTTGGTTTGGAGGAGGAATTGATTTAACGCCTCACATCATCATTCCAGAGCAAGCAAAGTGGTTTCACGAACAATTAAAAGCTGTTTGTGATCGTTTTGATCCTAGCTATTATCCGAAATACAAAACTTGGGCGGACGATTATTTCTATAGTCCACACCGCGAAGAGACACGTGGAATTGGAGGAATTTTCTTTGATTATATTAAAGGAGATAGAGAAACGGTTTTTGAGTTTGTCAAAGCGGTAGGTGAATCCTTTGAACCAATATACAGTCATTTGATGCGATTGAATGCATCTCGTGAATTTACGCAGGCAGAAAAAGAGTTTCAATACATTCGTCGTGGACGCTACGTAGAATTTAATTTAGTACACGATAGAGGAACGAAGTTTGGTTTAGAAACAAATGGGCGGACTGAATCGATCTTGATGAGTTTGCCGCCGATGGCAGCTTGGGAGTATATGTACGATCCGAAGGTATTCCCGGAAGGTCAAGCGACCTTTGATCTATTGAAAAAAGGAATAGACTGGATATAAAAAAAGGGGGATCTTTGATCCCCCTTTCTGATTATTCTGCTTCCCAGACAATGTCAATTCCCTTCGGCGTCATTAATAAAACGCGGGTAGGAGCGGGTAGTAAAACTAATCGGGCATTTGCCACAGGATCTTCGATCCATTCTACTTCTACTCCTTCTTTTTTACCGATTTCGATTTCTCCATCAGCCGTTTCTACGAATTTCTTCGCTAAATAGGCCGTAGGTAATAAAACATCTGATTCAGGACAGTGTTTTAAGTGTACTTTTTCTAAGATATCCTCTAATTGATCTCCGTATTTCTCATTGAAATCATCTTCCAAATCGTGTAGCATCTCCTCTACATCATCGTAGGTATCATCCGAGTAATTCAATTTGCTTAATTCTAATCGCTTTTCTAAGATGGCAATCATCGCCTCATCAATCGTATTCATAGGATTCATTTAATTTTTACAAAGATATGTTTTGAAAAGGAGATTCCCTTGGAATTGTTGGGTCAAAACTGATATTTCCTTTTTCGATAGATAAACCAGAGCTGAAATTATTCGTGTACAATTGCCCCGTTCCTAATCCCTGGGGTATTTGGACGTTGTAATCTCCAGTCAGTTGGGCGATGGCTTGCAAACCTATGTTGGATTCCAAAGCAGAGGTAATCCACCAATCTTTCCCCTTTTCGGATGCCCAATCAATCCAATCTTGAGTGGCTTGGATTCCCCCTAAAAAACTGGGCTTAAGAATGATGTAATCCGGATCTATGAAGGAAGCAATGGATTTATCCTGCATCCCTATCAGCTCCTCGTCTAAGGCGATGGGAAGGATTTGTTGGGCTACAAGCTTTCTCATTTCCTCGGGCTGGCCTGCTTTAATGGGTTGTTCGATGGAATGCAAGTCATAGGAGGCTAATTTTTCAAGTTTAAAAGGTGCTTCAGCGGGTGTGAAAGCTCCATTTGCATCTACTCGTAAGGTGAGCTCCTCAGCGGAGAAGCGAGAGCGTATACTT